>DATKFL010000562.1:0-4664 GCA_035511355.1 Dongiaceae bacterium | reverse complement strand
GACGGCCGCGCTCGCCACCGCCGCCGACGCCGACTACGAGGCGGCGCACGGCGCGTCGTTCGTGGCGCTCAACGCGCTCCTGATGCGGCGTTACCTGGAGGAGCGCCGCCTGACCCGCGACGCCTTCGCGCCGTTCGCCATCCTGGCGCACGCCAACGCCGCGAAGAACCACAACGCCCTCTACCGCCAGCCGATCACCGCGGCGCAGTTCCACGCCTCGCCGGTCGTGGCCCCGCCGATCGCGGTCCTCGACTCGGCCGGCATCTGCGACGGGGCCGCGGCGGCGGTGCTGGCGCCGCTCGCCGACGTGCGCCGGCGCGCGGGGGGCGCGGGCCGCCCCGCGGCGGTGCGCATCGCCGCCTCGGCGTCGGTCACCGACACCCTGGCGCTCGGCGACCGGCGCGATCCGCTGGTCTGGGAGTCGGTCGCCGGATCGGCGCGCCGGGCGCTCGCGGAGGCGCGCCTGAGCCTGAAGGATCTCGACTTCTACGAGCCGCACGACGCCTTCACCATCGTCACGGCGCTGTCGCTCGAAGCCTGCGGCTTCGCCGACCGGTTCGCCGCCACCGACCTGGCGCGCGAAGGGCGATTCGATCCCGGGGGCGACCTGCCGATCTGCACCCTCGGCGGGCTCAAGGGGCGCGGCCACCCGGTCGGCGCCAGCGGCGCCTACCAGGTCGTCGAGGCGGCGCTGCAGTGCCGTGGCGCGGCCGGAGCGGCCCAGGTGCCGGGTGCGCGACGCGGCATGACCCAGTCGGTCGGCGGTTCCGGATCGGTCGCCGTCACCCACGTTCTGGAGGCGGTCTGATGGAGCTGCCGCGATTCCATCGCCTGCGCGGCGCCTACTACCGGCTCGAGGGGAGCCGCTGCCGCGGCTGCGGCGCCGGGCAGTTCCCGCCGCGCCGCGTCTGCCCCGGTTGCCGATCGGGTGACCTCGAAACCCACCGCTTCTCCGGCCGCGGCACCGTCTACTCCGCGACCCGGGTCACCCAGGCGCCGCGCGGGTACGCCGCGCTCGCGCCCTATACCGTGGCGCTGGTGCGGCTCGAGGAAGGACCCCTGGTCACGGCGCAGCTGGCCGACGGCGGCGACCAGCTCCCCGCCGCCGGCAGCCCGGTGGAGATGGTCACCCGCAAGGTGCGCGACGCGGAGGAGCATGGTCTCATCGTCTACGGATACAAGTTCCGCATGCGGCCCGCGGCGGAGACGACCTCGATCGCGAAGGAGCCGGCCCCGTGACCCCGACCCGCTTCATGACCCTGCGCGAGGCGATCGAGACGGTCCCGGACGGGGCGCTTCTCACGTTCGGCGGATTCGATCTGCAGCGCCCGCCGCTCGCGCTGGCGGCGGAGCTGGTGCGCCAGGGACGCCGGAAGCTCCGGGTCGTGGTGCCGCCGACGCCGCTGCCGCTCGATCTCCTGGTCGGCGCCGGCGCGGTCGCCGAAGCGGAGTTCGGCTTCATCGGCTTCCAGTACGAGCGCGGCTTCGTCGTGGCGCCGAACGTGCGACGGGCGGTCGAGTCGGGCACGATCGCGTGGCGCGAGCGCGACGTCTTCGAGATCGCGCAGGGCCTCCGGGCGGCGGCGCACGGCGTCGACTACCTGCCGGCGCCGGGCGGCGAGGGAACCGATTACGATTGGATCTGGCCGGCGCCGCGCGCCCGGGTCTCGACCGACGACACGGTCTCGGCGATCGCACCGGCGATCCGCCCCGACGCGGTGCTCCTGCATGCGCAGGCGGCCGACCGGCTCGGCAATCTCTACCTCGCCGATCCCTACTTCGAGGATCTCCTGAGCCGCGCCGGCGAGCGGGTGATCGCCAGCGTCGAGACGGTCGTCGATCGCCTGCCCCAGGTGACCATCCCGGCGACCCGGGTGACGGCGGTGGTCGAGGCGCGCGGCGGCGCCTGGCCGGGCGGTTGCCACGGGTACTACCGGCATTCAGAGGCCGGGCTGGCCGCCTGGGACGAGGCGGCGCGCGCCGGCCGCTTCGCCGCGCACCTCGAGACCTTCATCCGGGATCGGGCGGAGGGGCGGCACCAGGGCGGGCCCGAGGCGGCGGTCGGCGCGGAGCCGGGGCCGGCGGCCGCCGCCGCTTCGCCGCGGGTCGCCGCCGGCGCTTCGTCCCACATCACCGCCGGCGCCACCGGACCCGCCGATCGCCTGATCGTCGGGATGGCGCGCCGCATCGCCGACGGCGACACGGTGGTCACCGGTCTCGCCTCCGCGCTCCCGATGCTGGCCGTGGCGGTGGCCCGCGCCACCCACGCGCCGCGGCTGACCTACATCAACTGCGTCGGTGCGGTCGATCCCGTCGTCGACCGGGCGCTTTCCACCTCGGTCGATCCGCGTCTCCTCGAGGGCGCGGCGGCGCGCCTCCTGGTGACCGACTTCTTCGATCTCGCGCGCCGCGGTCGCATCGATCTGATGTTCTTCGGCGCCGCGCAGGTCGACGCCGCAGCGCGGATGAACCTCTCCTGCATCGGCGATCCGCTGCACCCCAAGGTCAAGCTCCCCGGGCCGGCCGGATCGACCTCGATCCGCCCGTACGTGCGCAAGGTGGTGGTGCTGGTGCCCCGGCACGCGGCGCGCGTTCTCGTGGAGCGGGTCGATTTCGCGTCGTCGGTCTCCTCCGCCCGGAACCGGGAGACCTGGGTGGTCTCGGACCTGGCGCTCCTGCGGCTCGAAGGGGAGCGATTGCGCCTGGTGTCGCGGCACGCCGGCGTCGAGGCGGCGGCGCTCGCCGGGAAGACCGGCTTCGCGCTCGACGCGCCGGCCGACCCGGGGCCGACCGCCGAGCCGAACGCCGCCGAGCGCGCCGCGATCGAACGCCTCGACCCGACCGGCCTGCGCCACGTTCTCGCGGGATGAACATGACCGCTTCGGACCTCCACCCCCACACGAGGAGACCTCGATGATGCCGACCATGCGCGCCGTCGTCCTGCGCCAGTTCGGGCCCGCGGAAAACCTGACCCTCGAGGAGGTGCCGGCTCCCTCCGCGGAGGCGCTCCGCCCCGGCGAGGTGCTCCTCCGGGTGGAATCGGTCGGCGTCTGCTACCACGACCTGATCAACCGGATGGGGAACCTGCCGCGCACCAAGCTGCCGAGCATCCTGGGTCACGAGATCGCCGGCACCGTGACCGCGATCGGCCCCGAAGTGCGCGGCATCGCCGTCGGGCAGCGGGTCGCCACGATCCAGCGGGCGCCCTGCGGCCGCTGCGAACTCTGCCGGCGCGACCGCGCCAGCCTCTGCAAGGAAGGGCTCTTCTTCGGCGAGGAGATCCCCGGCGGCTACGCGTCGTGGGTGGTCGCGCCGGAGCAGGCGCTGGCGGTGGTGCCGGCGGGACTCGACATGAACCAGGCGGCGATCTGCGCCTGCACGCTCGGGACAGCGCTGCACGTCGCGCGCACCCGCGGGCGGGTGCAGGCGGGGGAGCAGGTCCTGATCACCGGCGCCTCGGGCGGCGTCGGACTGCACGCCATCCAGATGGTGCGCCACCTCGGGGCGCGGCCGATCGCCGTGACCTCCTCGCCCGACAAGGCGGCGCGCCTTCACGATGCCGGGGCCGAAGAGGTCATCATCTCTCCCGACTTGCAGTTCGCGCGCGAGGCGCGCCGCCGCACCGGCGGGCGGGGGGCCGATGTGGTCCTGGAGATCACCGGCGCGCTCACCTTCGACCAGTCGCTCCGCTCCCTCGCTCCGGCCGGCCGCCTGGTCGTGGTCGGCAACCTCGAGACGAAGATGGTCGAGATCAACCCGGGGCTGATCATCCTGAAGGAGCTGGAGATCATCGGCTCGTTCGCCACCTCGACCGCCGAGCTGCGGGAGGTCTTCGAGCTGGTCGCGGCCGGTCGCCTCAAGCCGGTCGTGACCGGGGTGATGCCGCTCCGGGAGGCGGCCGCGGCGCACCGGATGCTCCAGGATCGGGGGGTGTTCGGGCGGGTGGTCCTGACCGTCTGAACCGCCTCCCGGGAGTCTGAATCCGGGCCGCCTTTCCTGCATCCAAGCGGGTGTGGTGAAATGGAGGCTCCGATGAACCGGTTTCGTCCGTCCGCACGCTCTCTGGCCCCCCTGCTCCTCCTGACCCTTGCCGCCTGCGGCGCTGGTGCGCAGGGGGAGGACCGGGGCACGGCCCCGAAGGAGGCATCCGCAATGGCGACCTCTTCCAAGCCGGGCGACCCCCGGCCGAGCGACGAGGACCTCAAGCGTCGGCTGACGCCGATGCAGTACAACGTCACCCAGCAGTGCGGCACCGAGCCGGCCTTCCAGAACGAGTACTGGGACAACCACGCGGAGGGGATCTACGTCGACGTGGTCACCGGCGAGCCGCTGTTCTCCTCGATCGACAAGTTCGACTCGGGCAGCGGCTGGCCGTCGTTCACCCGCCCGCTCGAGAAGGGGAACATCGACACCAAGGTCGACAACAAGTTCTTCATGGAGCGGACCGAGGTGGTCTCGAAGGAGGGGCATTCGCACCTCGGGCACGTCTTCGACGACGGGCCGGGGCCGACCGGCCTGCGCTACTGCATCAACTCGGCGGCGCTCCGCTTCATTCCGGTCAACAAGCTCGAAGAGGAAGGCTATGGGAAGTACCGCGTGCTCTTCGAGAAGGTGAAGCCGTAGTCGCACGGCTTCCTGTAATGCGGACGCGGGCGCTCGCCGTC
>DATKFL010000561.1:0-9031 GCA_035511355.1 Dongiaceae bacterium | reverse complement strand
GCGATCGGATCCCAGGACAGGGTCAACTGGCCGCCGGCGGCGGGGACGACGCGCAGGTTCGGCACCTCCGCGAGGACGTTGCAGCCGAACTGCGCGGTGTAGGTCGTCGGCACCGCGGGCGTCGCGATCGTATGGGACCGGGCGCCGCCGTCCGACCACGAGACGAATTGATACGTGTGGCCGTCGGCGGCGGTCTGCGGCGAGACCGCGCCGAAGGTGCGCTCGAACTTCACCACCCCGGTCACCGACTGCGGCGCCGCGGTCAAGAGGCCGTCGAGCGTCAGCGTCAGCGCCGGGTTCGGCGTGGTCTGGAGCGTGAAGGTCGCCGTGTGCGGCCGGACCTGCGCCGCGATCGAGGTCGTCAGGGTCGCGTCGGGACCGAGCGGCGCGCCGTCGTCCTGCACGTCGAGACGCACCTCGTAGAAGATCTGCGGCGACGACTCGCCGGTCACCGGGATGGTGTAGGTGCCGCCGCAGACCCCCTGGACCGGCCCGAGCCGCGGATGCGTGTGCCCGAGATGGTGCAGGGTCACCGTCCAGGTCAGCGCAGCGCAGGAGAGCTGCCCGTTCTCGACGTCGTTGCCGCTCCCGCCGAAGACGATGGGGTCGCCCGAGTCGAAGCTCGATTCGTCGACCGGGGAGGCGATCGACGCGGTCGGGGCGCGGTTCCCGGAGACGATCCGGATCGGCGCGGTCACGTCGGTGCCGCCGTGGCCGTCGTCGACGGTCAGGTCGGCGTACCAGACTCCGGCGGGATACTGGTGCACCAGGGTGGCGTTCGTGCTGGTCGCGCCGCCATGCCCCGCGTCCCAGAACCAGGTCAGGGGATCCTGATCGGGGTCGCTGCTGCCGCCGCTGCTGAGAACGACGGTGAGCGGCGCGGCGCCGCTCGCGGGGAGCGCCTTCCCGACCGCGGTCGGGGCGCGGTTCGCGCCGCCGACGTAGGCGATCCGCTGCAGCGTGCCGTCGAAGAAGGCGAGGTAGTAGAGCGCGCCGTCGGGGCCGAAGCGGATCTCGACCGGGTGCGCGGCGCCGGTCTCGAACACCTCGTCGAGCAGCACCTCCTGCGACGGCGACAGCAGGAGGTGACGCAGCTGCTGCGCCGCCTCGTCGCCGTAGAAGTAGTGCCCCTCGTACTCGGGCGCCAGGTCGCCCGGGCCGGCATGCTCGCCGCCGATGATCGAGTTCCCCAGTTCGCCGAAATGGGTGTAGCCGAAGACCGGGTAGACGATCCCGGGGACGCCGGGCGGGGTGAAGCCTTCGACCTGCGGCCAGCCGTAGTTGCCACCCGGGATGCCGAGGTTCAGCTCCTCCCAGCCGCCGGCGCCGATGTCGGCGATGAACAGGTTGTCGGTCTCCGGCTGGAACGAGAAGCGGTAGGGATGGCGGAAGCCCCAGGCGTAGACCTTCGGATCGCCGCCGACGCCGTCGTGGAACGGGTTGTCGGTCGGGATCGATCCGTCGCGATTGATTCTCAGGATCTTGCCGTGCGGGTCGAAGGGGTTCGCCGCGGCCTGCGGGCGGTCGTCGTCGCCGGTGCTGACGTACAGACGCCCGGCCGCATCGAATCGGATGCAGCCGCCGTGATGGATGGTCGACGCGTCGAAGAACTCGGTCACCACCAGCTCGTCGGTGATCAGGTTGCCGTTGACGGTGAAGCGCGACAGCCGCTGGTGCAGGGTGTTCTCCATCGTCCGGAAGAGCCACAGATAATGATTGGTCGCGTAGTCCGGGTCGACCGCGAGGCCGTTGATCCCCGACTCGTCGAGCGACACCGTCTCCAGCATCCCGGCGAGGTGCAGCGCGCCGTCGCGCCAGATCTTTACCGCCCCGGTTTTCTCTCCGAAGATGACCGCGCTGTCCGGGGTGAAATCGAAGGTCATCGGCATGTCGAGCCCGGCGACCGCGATGGTCTCCTCGAACCCGGCCGGGAGAGTCCCGGCGCGCGGCTCCGAGTCCCCCGCCGGCAGGGCGCCGAGCGCGCCCAGGACGAGGGCCCGTGCGAGGGTGCTGAATCCGACACGTGGGGCGCGGCGCGAATGCATGGGTCCCGAAGTATACGGTGAGGGTCGAAGGCGCGCCATCGCGGAGCGAGGCGCCGGCGCCACGCCGGGCTAACGCACCGCCTCGATCAGGACCCGGCCGGTCGCCATCGGCGGGGGGGCGATCTCGAGAACGTTGGCGAGTGTCGGCGCGATGTCGATCGGGACGGCGTGCTGGCGGTAGAGACCGGGCCGGAAGGGCGGGCCGTACAGGACCAGCGGCACCCGCGCGTCGTAAGCGTGCGGACTGCCGTGGTCGCTCGCCTCGAACTCGCGGTTGAGCGCGTACGGCGCCCGCACGAGAAGGAGATCCGGGGAGCGCTCGCGCCACTGCGACAACCGGCAGGCGGCGAGCGTGACGGCGTCGAGGTCGCTCCGATCGCCCGCGATGTAACCGAGCAGGGCCCCCTGGGAATCGGCCACCGCCGCCCGGCCCGCGACTTCGCCCGCCTCGGCGGCGGTGGTGCCGTGCCGCGCCAGGGCGGCGCGGTCGAACCAGAACTTCGCCGGCTCGCCGTGGAAGGTGATCGGGTCGTCGGCGCCGTAACGCCCGGCGAGGGCGCGGGTCACGACCTCCTTGAGGCGCGTCCCCGCGTAGGGGCGGGTCGCGATCCGGAGCCGGGCGGTGGTCTCGAGCGTCGGCGCGATGCCGTGGTCGGAGGTGAACGCGACCCAGAGGCGATCGCGCCCGACCCGCGCCTCGAGGGTCGCGAGGAAGCGCGCGATCGCCGCGTCGACCGCCGCGGTCAGATCGCCCATCTCCGCCGCGTGCGGGCCGACCGCGTGCCCGAGGTAGTCGTGCGCCGAGAGGCTGACGAACAGCAGATCGGGATCGTCGTCGGCGCCGAGATGCTCCGCCTCGACGAGGCGGCGCGCGAAATCGAGCAGCAGCTCGTCGATGTAGGGCGTCTCCACCATGCGTTCGTACCAGGCCTTGTCGGGCCGGGCGCCGGCGGCGCCGGGAGGCAGGACGGCGCGCCCGCCGGCACTCCAGCCCGCGGCGAACCAGCGATCGGCCGGACGCGCGTCGTCGAAGGCGGCCACCCAGTCGGGGAGCGTCGCGGCGTACCAGGTGCTGGTCACCATCCGGCCGCTTCCGTGGTCGAAGAAGTAGGCGCCGTTCGCCGAAGCGCCGGCGAGCAGGACCGCCGCGCGCGCCTTCTCGGAGAGGGCGAAGACCCGGGCACGGCCTCCGGTCGCGAGCCGCAACGAATCGCCGAGCGTGCCGCTGACGATCGCCCGCGGCGAGGCGCCCGGCTTGTCGGCGGCGGCGCCGACCAGCGGGAAGGCGTCGTCCTCCACCGCCCCCACCATCCGACCGAGCGCCGGGTCGTACCACCAGTTGCCGACGATGCCATGCCGATCGGGGGTGGTGCCGGTGACCAGGCTGGCATGGCCGGGCGCGGTGTCGGTGACCGCGTACGGCCAGGCGCAGTCGGTGAAGCGGGCGCCGCCGTCCATCAGCTTGCGAAGCCCGCCCGGGCCGAGGCGATCGCGGAAGCGCGCCAGGTAGTCGGCCGGAAACTGATCGATCACCAGGACGAGAATGAGGCGAGGCGCCGGCCAGCTGGTCGCGGTCGCGGCGCGCGGCGCCGGTCGGGTCTCCGCCGCGACCGCGGGGCAGTGGCCCGCCAGGCCGGCGAACAGCCACGCGCCGACGGCGAGCGCGGCGATGCGCGCGCGGGTCACCCCGCGGTTCATTCGATCGGCGGCGGCGGGCCGGTCACCGCCCCCCCGGCGACGCCTTGCCCGGCCGCCTCGTCCCAGCCGGGGCGGTAGAGGACTTCGATGTACTCCTTCACCATGCGGCGCGCCGAGTAGCGCGGGGCGATCGTCTCGATCGCGCGGCGCATCAGGGCGATCCAGCGCGCCGGCACGCCGTCGGCGCCGCGCTCGTAGTAGGCCGGCGCCAGCTCGGTCTCGATCAGGTGGTAGAGCGATTCCGCGTCGGCGGCGTCGCGCGCCTCGGGATCGCCCTCCCCCGGCTCGGCCGCGCCGATCGCCCAGCCGTTGGTGCCGTCGTGCCCCTCCAGCCACCAGCCGTCGAGGATGCTGAGGTTCGGCACGCCGTTCATCGCCGCCTTCTGGCCGCTGGTGCCGCTCGCCTCGAGCGGCGGGCGCGGGGTGTTCACCCAGACGTCGACGCCACGCACCAGGTGCTGCGCCGGGGCGATCGAATAGTCGTCGACGAAGGCGATCCGCCCCGCGAAGGCCGGGTCGGTCGCCGCGTGGTAGATCGCCTGCAGCAGGTGCTTCCCCGGCTCGTCGGCGGGGTGCGCCTTGCCGGCGAAGATCAGCTGCACCGGCCGTTCCGGGTTCATCAAGATGGCCTTGAGCCGCGCCGGGTCGCGGAACAGGAGCGTCGCGCGCTTGTAGGTCGCGAAGCGGCGCGCGAACCCGAGGGTCAGGACCTCCGGCTCGAGGAGGGCGCCCGCGGCGATCGCCTGCGGCGGAGCCGAGCGCAGCTCGCTCCAGCGCCGCCGGCCGTTCTCCCGGAGCATCGTCATGAGGCGCTGCTTCAGTCTGCCGTGGATCTCCCAGAGCGCGGCGTCGGGGACGGTCGCGAGACCCTGCCAGAGCGCCGGGTCGTCGTGCCGCTCGCGCCAGTCGTCGCCGAGGTGGCGGCGGAAGAGGCCGTCGAACTCCGGCGCCTGCCACGACGGCAGGTGCACGCCGTTCGTGACCGCCACGATCGGCGCTTCGTCCGCGGGCCGGTCGGGCCAGAGCGTGCTCCACATCCGGCGCGACACCTCGGCGTGGCGGCGGCTGACCGCGCTCTGCCGGCCGCTCAGCCGGAAGGCGAGCGCGCTCATGTTGAACATGGTGCCGTGAGGCTCGCGGTGCGCGCCGAGCGCGAGGAAGCGCTCGCGGTCGAGGCCGAGCGTCGGCCAGTAGGCGGCGAGATACTTCTCGACCAGCGCGAACGGGAAGGCATCGTGCCCCGCCGGCACCGGCGTGTGGGTCGTGAAGACGGTGGAGCGCCGCACCGCCGCCACCGCGGCGTCGAACGGCGTCCCCCCCTCGACCAACTCGCGCACCCGCTCCACCAGCATGAAGGCGGAGTGCCCTTCGTTGGCATGCCACATCCCGGGGCGCAGACCCAGCGCGCGCAGCACCCGCACGCCGCCGATGCCGAGGAGGATCTCCTGCAGGAGCCGGGTCTCCTGATCACCGCCGTAGAGACGCGCGGTCAGTTCGCGCTCCCAGGGCGGGTTGGCGTCGAGGTCGGTGTCCATGAGGTAGAGCACCACCCGGCCGACCCGCACGAGCGAGACCTGGAGGGAGAGGGCGCGATCCGGCAGCCCGAGCGCCAGCACCAGGGGCTGGCCGTCGGCGCCCTTCGCCGGTTCGGCCGGGGCGGCGTCGCGATCGAGGCGCTCGTAGGTCTCCTCCTGCCGGCCGTCGGCCGCGATCCGCTGGCGGAAGTACCCCTGCGGGTACATGAACCCGACGCCGACGAGCGGCAGGCCGAGATCGCTCGCCTCCTTGGCGACGTCACCGGCGAGAATGCCGAGGCCGCCCGAATAGACCGGCAGGGTCTGGTGCACGCCGAACTCGGCCGAGAAGTAGGCGATCGGGAGCGTGGCGTTGTAGGGCGCGTGCGCCGGGAACCAGGCGCTGTCGGCGGAGAGCGCGTGGTCGAAGCGGGCGGTGACCGCGTCCAGGCGCTCGACGAAGCGCCGATCGGCGGCGAGCGCCTGGGCGCGGGCGGCATCGAGCCGCGCCAGGGCGCGCAGCGGATCGGCATCATCGGCGCAGCCGGCGGCGCGCGCCAGGTCGGCGCAGAGCGCGCGCGCCTCGGGGTCCCAACTCCACCAGAGATTGCGGGTCAGAGCCGGAAGGCGCCGAAGCGCCTCGGGCAGGGAAGTCACGATCGGCGCGGCCTATGTCCTTCCGAGCAGCTTGGCGTCGATCTCGGCTTCCGCCTCGATCCAGTCGCGCACCGGATCGCCGGGAGCGAAGCCGCGCTGGGTGGCGCGGTAGTAGGCTGCCTCGGCCACCATCCGCCGGCGCTCCGCGGCGCTCACGGCACCCTTCGCCGCGGCCGGTGCGGCGGCCGCGACGGGCGCGGCTGCGGGCTTGACCGCCGGGGCGGTTCGGGCGGCCGCGGCCGCCGACGGGGCGGCGGGCGCGACGCTGCGGGTTTCCGGGGTCGCGGCGACGGCCGGCTTCGGCGCCGCCTTCGGCGCGGCGCGGCGGCCCGCGGGTTTCTTGCGCTCTTTCTCCAGCATGACCAGTCCTCCTCGAACGGGGCGTCAGTCTACAGGAAAACCCCCATGGTGGCGCGCAGCCTGTTGCTCGCGCCGGCGCGCGCACGAGGGCAGCGGCCGGGATTGAGGCCCCAGCCTGCAGCGCAACTCGGCCGGCCGAGGGCGCTCCCGCGGCCGCCCCGTCGCGTGGCACCGGCATGCTAGAGTCGCCGTTGGCATGCGCGGGCGATCCTGACTGCATGAGTCGACACGGTTGGCGCACGGGGCGGGGCGCTCTCCTGGCGGCCGGATTTGCCGGCCTGGTCGCCTGCGGTCCGGGGCGACCCGAGCCGGCCCTGTCGCCGGAGAGGATCGACGCGCGCGGCACGATCCCCGAAGTCCTGGCGCCGCTCGGGCTCGACGGCACGGTGGCGGAGATCCCGAATCGCATCCCGGGTGCCCGGCTCGAATCGATCGATCCCGCGGTCGATCGATTCGCCCGATCGAACGGCCTCGTCATCCGGGAGATCAGCGTGCCGCGCGGCGCCGCCTCCGGGGCGCCGCGGACGCCGGTCGATCTCCTGCGCACGGAGCTGGCCGACACCGATCGGTTCAGGCTCCTCTATTCCACCGAGGGAACGCTCGACGCGATCGTTCCCGTTGCGGGCGCCGCGGCGAAGCCGACCGGCTGGTTCATGGATCTCACTCCCTACACCACCGGGATCGATCGTTTCGCGTCGGCGCCGGAGGACGAGCTGGCCCGGATGGCGCGCGACATCGTCCGTCGGCGCGAGCGGATCACGACCTACCTGCGGTTCTCGGGCCAGAGCCTTCAGCTGCGACCGGTCGATCAGCAGGCGAAGAAGCCGTACGTCCTCGCCACGCTCGATGCGGCCGCCGGCGCGGTCGATCTCGACGAGTTCGGGCCGACCGATCTCCTCGACGACGCGCGGCGACGCACGATCGTGGCGACCCGGGCGGGGGGAGGGCGCACGCTGCGGGTGATCTATCCGATCTTCCCGACCGTCTACTCGCCGGCGATTCCGAACAACCGGGCCCAGGCGCGGAACATGGGCGGCCACGTGCATCGGACCCTGGCGCGGCTCGACCCGCGCGACGCCGACCAGGTGCTCGACGTCGGCACCGGGTCGGGGTACCTCTCGTGGGTGGCCTGGGCGACGGCGCGCGAACGGGGGCGGGACGTCCGCATGTTCTCGATCGACATCAATCCCTTGGCGGTGGCGAACGCCCGCGCGCTGGCCCGGCTCGCAGGCTATCCGCTCACGACGATGGTGCACGACAATGTGGTCGATCCCGACGGGACGCCGGCATTCGCGGGGGAGCGCTTCCGGATCATGATCTGGGACATGCCGGCGCTGCCGCGCGTCGTCCGTCCATTGCTCGACGCACCGCCGGCCGCGGAGGAGACCCGGCACCTGATGACCTACTGGGATGACGGCCGGGGCGCCATCGAATCGCTGCAGCGGCTCGCGCGGGCGCTGCCGCGCCTGCTCGCCGAAACGCCGCGCGCCGCTTCGACCGGGCGGCCCGCCGACGCACCGAGCACCGCGGTGGTCTGGAACGCGCTTCCTGACGACCTGCCCGATTTCATCGACCGGACGTTCCGGGACGCCGGACTCCGTTCCGAAGTGCTCGACACCTACACCTCGGGCCACGGTGCGGTCCGGTGCGTCGTGCTGGGGGTCTCGCGCCAGGGAGACTGAGCGGCGAGCCGGGCCGGACGGCCCCCTCGCCGCAAGGAGCACCGCGGCGAGGGGGCCTCGTCGAGCGTCACGCAAGCGTCACACTCCCGCCACCGAACTCCGCACCGCCGCCGGGTATTCCTGTGTGCGGCATGACGCAGACCATCCTGGTGGTGGACGACGAGCGCGACATCGTGGAGCTCCTGCGCTACAACCTGGCGCAGGCGGGGTACCGGGTGGTCGCGGCGGCCGATGGACAGCAGGCGCTCGACCTCGTGCGCCGCGACCGGCCCGACCTCGTGGTGCTCGACCTGATGCTCCCGACCCTGCCCGGCACCGAAGTGGCGCGCCTCCTCCGGCAGGACGAGAAGACGCGCACCATCCCGATCATCATGCTGACGGCGCGCGGCGGAGAGGTCGACCGGGTGGTCGGCTTCGAGCTGGGGGCCGACGACTACGTGGTGAAGCCGTTCTCGCCGCGCGAGATGGTGCTGCGGGTGCAGGCGATCCTCCGGCGCGAAGGGCGCGAGGAGACCGACGAAAGGATCGTCTACGCGTCGCTGGTCATCGACCTCGGCGAGCACACGGTGCGCCTGCGCGGCCGGGAGATCGGCCTGACGGCGACCGAGTTCAAGCTCCTGCACCGCCTGGCGCGCCGCCCCGGGCGCGCTTTCAGCCGCGAGCAGCTCCTGAGCGAAGTCTGGGGCTACAGCGGCGATCTCGAGACCCGCACCGTCGACACCCACATGAAGCGCCTGCGCGCCAAGCTGGGTGTCGTGGGGGACTGGATCCAGACGGTGCGCGGTCTCGGCTACCGTTTCCGACCGGAGGGTTATGAAGCGCTCGAGTCGTAGGGCCTTTCAGAGACTGCGCCGCGCCGCGATCCGCCGCAGGACGCGCGGCGGCAGAAGGTAGACCAGCCGGCCGTTTCCCGGCCGCGGCACGCCGTCGGTGTCGATCCGCGCCAGGCCGCCTTTCTTGAACTCGATCGGCAGTTCCGAACGCCGCTCGAGGACCAGCGCCGCCACCAGCAGCGACAGGTCGGGCTCGTGACCGACGAGCAGGATCTCCGACTGCGGCGGCATTCCCCCGAGCG
>DATKFL010000560.1:0-6853 GCA_035511355.1 Dongiaceae bacterium | reverse complement strand
GCCGGCGACCCGACATCCAGGCGGCGGAGGCCCTCCTGCACGAGGCGAGCGCGCGGGTCGGGGTCGCCACCGCCAACTTCTATCCGAAGATCCGCCTGTCGGCGGACGGCGGCAGCCTCGCGACGGCGGTGAGCTCGGTGTTCGGCGCCGGCACCGGGTTCTACCTCCTGGCCGCGTCCCTGGCGCAGCCGATCTTCCACGGCGGCGAATTGAAGGCGAAGCACCGGGCGGCGGTGGCGGCGTTCGAGCAGGCCGGGGCGGCGTACCAGGAGGTCCTGCTCCGCGGGTTCCAGAACGTCGCCGACGTCCTCAGGGCGCTCGAGGCGGACGCGCGCATCCTGCACGAGACCGCCGAGGCGGCCAGCGGGGCGCGCGCCTACCACGACATCACCGCCCGGCGTTTCGAGGTCGGCGGGGTGAGCCGGCTCGAGCTGCTCGAGGCGCAGCGGCAGTACGAGCGCGCGATCCTGGAGCGGACCCAGGCGGTCGCCGATCGGCTGGTCGACTCGGCGGCGCTCTTCCAGGCGCTGGGCGGCGGCTGGTGGCAGGCGGAGCCCGCCCCTGCCGCGCCGCCGCCGGAAGGAACTCCCGTTCCCTGAATGGCTCTTAGAAGTCGGTCGCGATGTAGAACTGACCGACGGTGCCGCTCTGGTGGAACGGGTCGTCGATCCGGGTCACGTCGGTATCGAGGTTGCAGAACCCGTCGCCGCTCAGGTCGCACACTTCGACGGTGTTCTCCAGCTGGTGCGCCCAGACCCAGGTCAGCTGGAACGGCCCGAGCCAGACGTTGAATCCGAAGCCGTACGATCCCCGACCGTCCCCCAGCTTGTCGTTCTTCGAATCCCAGAAGTCGAACTTGCGGCGCACGTCGCAGAAGCCGTCGCCGTTGGAGTCGAAACAGGTGAACGGGTCGAGCGAGCCGTTGCGGGCGGCGGTCAGGTCGTAGCCGAGCTGCGGGTGGGAGAAATCTCCGCCCTGGAACCAGGCGGCGCCGACGTCGAGGAAGGCGAAGGCGCGGATGTCGCGCAGGACCCCGAACGGGAAGGCGAGCGCGTCGACCAGCGGGAAGCGGAACTCGAGGTTGGCGAACGACACGTGGCTGCCGTACATCTCGCGGAAATCGTACCCGCGCAGGTAGTTCAGGCCGCCCAGGGAGTAGATGCTGTAGCCGTCTCCCTGGCTGATGTAGGACGCCAGGCGGATGGCGAACAGCGACCGATCGGTCACCTTGCGATACACGCGATAGTCGAGCGAGGTGTTGATGAACGGCCCGGTGATGAAGACGTCGGTGTCGCCCGACGACGACAGGGTCGGCGCCCATTGCGCCGTCAGCGCGAAGCGCTGGCCGTGGTACGGCCCGAACGACTTGAAGCGCGTCGTGTCGCCGTCGAGCCGCCACAGGAGCGTGGGGAACTGCTCGTCGAGCGACAGGAACTCGGTGCCGGTGTTGGTGGCGTAAGGGCGATCGATGCTGCGCATCGCGTAACCGGCCGCGCCGGTCATCCGGTAGTACCGATCGAACGGCCACGAGATGTTGACGCCGGCGCTGGTGGTGCTGGTCGCCTGCTTCTCGCGCGCCACCGCTCCGGTGTTGACCGACTGCACGACGTAGTAGTCGCGGTAGTCCTGCGCGTACGCTCCCCAGTTCAGGCGGCTCTTGAGGTTCGAGTACTGGAAGAAGAAGTTCGAGTAGTTCGAGACCGTCTGGAAGTCGAACAGCATCCGCCGGTCGCCGAGCAGATCCGACAGCAGCACCTGGGCGCTTCCGAGGAAGGTGCCGTCGTCGGCGACGCCGACGTAGATCGACGGGGCGTTCTCGATGTGGAAGTGGATGTCGTCGTACGGTTTCTTCGCCGCCTCGTCGAGCGTCAGCCGGAGCGGCGGCTCGAACGGCTGCAGATCGGCCGGCTCGCGCGCCTGGTCGCCCGCCTTCTGCACCGCCTCCGGCTCGCCCGGCTCCATCCGGTAGATCCGCAGCCGGCCCTGGGTGTAGGCGGCGTAGGCGAGCACGGTGCGCCCCGACTCGGACGGCATCTCGGCCGGCGTGAAGGCGCCGCCCGACAGGCTGGTCAGGCGCGCGATGTCGCCGGTGTCGAGGCTCAATCGCTGCAGGTTATAGATGCCGCCGTCGGCGTCGCTCGAGTAGTAGACCGTCTTCGTGTCGCGCGAGAACGACGGCTGCAGGTCGTCGCTGTCGCCGAACGTCAACTGCACCTTGCGCGACGGGTCGGCGCTGTCGGCGAGGAAGACCTTGCTGTAGGGGCCGATGCGCCGGTTGTAGAGGATCTGGGTGCCGTCCGGCGACCAGGACGGGTTGCTGTCGAAGAACGGATCCTGGGTCAGGTTCCGGATCGCCCCCGTCTCGAGGTCGTAGGCGAAGATGTCGGTGACCCCGTCCTTCACCCCCTCGAAGGCGATGCTCTTCCCGTCCGGCGACCAGGCGGGCGACAGTTCGTCGTCGACGCCCGGCAGCGAGATGCTGCGCAGCTGGTGGCCGTTGAGCGCGCTGTGGATCAGGAGGATGCGCTCGTTCTCCCGGCGGGCGAAGAAGGCGACCCGGTCGCCGTCGGGCGACCAGGTGAGGTCCTTCTTCCCCTGGAAGGCGCCGTAGACGATCGACTCGTAGTGGTTGGTGAACCCCTTGGTGAGCGGGCGGAAGACCTTGCCGTCCTTGGCCGACAGGATGACGACGTCGAGGTCGTTCCAGCGCGTCGTCAGCACGGCGATCAGGTCGCCGGAGGGGGAGAGCGCCGGCGAGAAGTTGACCACGTCCTCCTCGTCGGGGCGGCGCCTGGCGATCTCCGGGCCGTAGTCCTGCGGCTCCTTCTTCTCGAGCAGGATCGGCAGGTACTTCTTCTGGAGGTATTTCTTGAACTGCCGGTCGAACTCGTCGCCGTCGATCCCGAAGGCGTCCTGGATCGGCTTGGCGATGTTGTTCGCGAGCAGGCTCCGGCGGAACTCCATGATGAAGGTCCGGAGCCCCTCCTGGCCGTACTTCTCCTCGATGAACGCGAAGGCGGCGTGCCCGAACCGGTAGGTCAGGAAGTTGGTCACCTGGAGGCGGTGGATCGGCGGGATGAGACCGTAGATCACCGCGTCGCGGATGATCATCTTGTCGAACGACGACTCGTCCTGGGCGAAGAAGGACGCCATCCCCTCCATCACCCAGCCGGGAGTGTTGGCGCGGAAGGCGCGCGAAATCGACTCCTGGTACAGGATGCTGAACTGGAAGACATGCGTCAGCTCGTGGCCGAACAGCGCATACAGCTCGTCCGGCGGCATGTCGATCGGGATCACCATCCGGTCGGCGATCGGTTCGGAGAAGGCGGCGACGTACTCCGGGATGAAGCCGAGGGAGATGTTGGTCTGCTCGAACTCGACGTGCGTGCGGTAGACGATCAGGTTGATGCGGAACGGGATCTCGTGGTCGAGCACCTGCGACAGCCGCGTGTACTGCGACTCGGCGTAGGAGACCACCTGCTCGAGCTGCGCGGCCTCCTCGGGGTAGTAGTAGATGTCGAAATGCGGCGACTTGTAGATCCGCCAGTCGAACGCCTCGTAGACGATCTTGTTCTTGCCGAACGCGGAGGCCTCGCGGGGGGCGAGGATCAGACCGGCGGCGACCGTCATCGCGGCCGCGACGCGGCCGGCCCAGCCTCGTGGGGACCTCACCACCACCTCCCGCTCATTCGGAGAAGATCGTGCGCTGCACGGTCTGCGGCTGCGGCGACACCACCGCCAGGATGTCGTTCGACATCTGCTCGTACAGGTCGATGAGCGTCGCCAGCCGGTCGTATCCCATCCCGTCGCGCGTCGTCTCGGTGTTGTAGTGGTCCTCGTACAGGAGCTCGCCCGTCGAGCCGCGCAGGAAGAAGAGCCTGAGGTCGAGGAAGAACCCCTCGCGCTGCACCATCACGGTGCGGCGGATGCGCTGCCCGGTGACCGGCGAGATCGCGTCGACTTCCTGGAAGCCGGACCGGTCGGCGGTATGGAAGGAGGTCTCGCCGGCGACCACGAGGTCGGCGCCGTACTTGTCCGCCAGCCGCCGCCAGAATCCGGTGTTGGCCAGGAGCTCCTTGAGCGGCTGCTCCGGAAGCGCGGGCGCCGGATCGCCGACCGGCTGCAGCGTGGTGCGATGGTGCAGGTCGCGGCGCAGCGACGCGACCATCTCGCGTCCGAGGTCGACCTCGCGGGTCTCCTGCGTGACGATCAGCTGGGTCACGAGGACGGTGCGCATGGTCGAGACGTCGATGCGCTCCTTCATCGGCACCGCGAGGGTCACGCGAACCTCGTTGATCTTGGCGAGGGCCGGCGGAGCGCAGACCAGGAGGATCGCCGCCGCCAACCAGCGGCGGCCGCGGCGCACCGGCTCAGGAGGCATGCGGCGCCTCGCCGGCCGGGGCCGCCTGCCCGGGCGGTGCCTCGAGGAACTCGGGATGCAGCTTGAGGAACGACTCGTGGTTCTCGCGGATCGCCTTGCGTTCCGGGTCGAGGCGGCGCGCCTCGCGATAGGCGTGGTCGGCCTCCTCGAGGCGGCCGGCGCTCTCGTAGGCGACCGCGAGGTTGTTGTACAGCCGCGCGTTCGACGGGTCGGCCTTGAGGGCGCGTTCCCACCGCAGGGTCGCCTCCCGCCAGAGCCCGTCCTTCGCCGCCTCGGTGCCGAACTGCATCAGTTTCTGCGGGGAGGTGTCGCCGGCCCGGGCCGCCGGCGGGAGGGCCACCAGCGCGAGAAAGGCCGCCAGCGGCGCGAGGCAACGCTTCGCGATCGCGACGGTCCGAACCGGGACGATGCGGCTGAACATTGAGGAGCGGGGCCTCACGCGTCGCGACCCCCGTCCGGCTCGCGGGTCGCGAGGGCACGATCGGGCGGGAGTATAGCCGAGCGACCGGGGCGGTTCAACGAACCGTCGGATCGACTTCGCGGCACACAGACCGCGCGCGAGGTTGACAGGGCTTGGCGCGCCCGTACATTATCCTCGGGTCGCCGATCGAGCCCGGTACTCACATCCGGGATGCGGGAGTGGGCCGTGCCGCGCATCGTCAAGGACTGCTTCGGGACCGTCATCTCCACTCTCAACAAGATGAAGGAGTGCGTCCGTTGTGAGTTGCTCTCCGAGTGCCGCTCGATCAACTGGACCGCGCCCGAGAGCGATGTGCCCGCCGTCGTCATCCGCCGCCCCGCACCCTCGCAGGACGCCGCCGAAGGGGCCGCCGGCGGCGACAACACCGGCGCCGGGGTGGGCCACTGACCGCTTCGCCCGCCCGGTGTTCGTGACTCAGGGGACGTAGACCGACCGGGGGGCGCGCACGCCGCCTTCGTGTCCCCGGAGGCGCACGCGCACCGCGCGCCACCCGGAGCGTGCCTCCTCCGCCGGGGTGAAGGCCAGGAGATAGCGGTGCCGCAGCTCGGCGGCGACCTCCTGGAGGGCGCGCGAGAATCCCGCCGTCTCCGCGGCCGCATGCACGGCACCGCCGCTCCGATCGGCGGCATCCCGGAGCGCCTCGGGGACCGCGGTCTCGTCGGGTCCCAGCGCGACCGCGTAGACCACCACCCCGGTTTCGAGGGCGGTCTCGAGGGCGGCGGCGCTCGGATCCTCGAGAGCGGCGGAGCCGCTTTCCGCGCCGGTCAGGAGGACCAGGAGGACCCGCGGCCCGCGTCGCCCGCCGAGGGCGGTCGCCGCCGCGCCAATCCGCGCCGCCAGCCCGCCCGGCGCCGGCGCGGCCGACGCGGCGAGCCGATCCGCGACCGCGCTCCTGTCGAAGGAGAAGGCGGTGGCGATCGCCTCGGGGCCGCCGAGCGGTGCGTCGACCAGCGCCACGGCATCGGGATCGGGAAGGGCATGCGCGAAGCGGGCCGCTTCGGCCGCCAGATCGTGCCAGTCATCGCCACCGGCCCCCAGGACGACGGCGATCGAGGCCGGGAAGGGGCCGGGCGCGAACTGGATGAGATCGCGTGGCGCACCGTCCTCCGTGACCAGGATATCGCTCACGCCGAGGTCGTCGAGGTAGTCCGACTCGCTCCGGAACGCCACGACCGGGATGGCGATCACCTTGACCACCGCGCCCTCCGCCATGTCGGCCGATCGGCTGATCAGGGTGACCCGGGCGCGCCGCCCGGCGTGGGTCGTGGCGCGCACCTCGACCGTGTGCCGGCGGATGTCCCGACCGAAGTCGGCCTCGGTCTCGTACGGCTCCTTGCGGTCGGTGGCGAGGAGCCTGCCGTCGAGGAAGAAATCGACCTGCTCCATGCGGTCCCCGCGGGGGATAATCGCCTCGATGTGCAGCGTGCGTGTTCCGGCGAGAAACGCCTCGGAAGGACTGGTGAGCAGGATCGAGAAGCCGCGGTCGTCCTCGCTGCGCGACGCGGCGCCGGCGGCGGCCGGGGCCAGGATCAGCGCGGCACAGAGGAGCGCGGCGGGGGATTGCGTGAGGAGTCGCATGATGGGGCCGGCCGCCGCGCACCGCGGCAGCCGGTGCGGGCAAGATAAAGAGGGTGGCCCCGGGCGTCAAGGCGCGCCTGCGGCGGCGGGCCGATGAACGGCCCCGCCGGGGCCGGGGCGCGATCGATCCGGCCGCTCCGGCGGGTCGAAGCGACGGTCGAGGCGCCGCCGTCGAAAAGCGCCACCCAGCGGGCCCTCATTGCCGCATCGCTCGCCCCCGGCCGATCGATCCTGCGCGGCCCCCTGCTCGGGGACGACGGGCGGCATCTCCTGCGCGCCCTCGAGGCGCTCGGCGTCGGCGCGCGGCTCGACGGCGCCGACGGCAGCGCCGTCCTGACCCTCGAGGGACTTCCGGCGGCCCCGCCGCCGGCCGGGCTGCGCCTCGACGCCGGCGATGCGGGCACCGCGATGCG
>DATKFL010000559.1:0-3093 GCA_035511355.1 Dongiaceae bacterium | reverse complement strand
TCGCGACGGACTCGGGGCGGTGGTGACGGTGCGCGCGGGCGGCCGCGCGCAGGTGCAGGTGCAGGACGGCAAGTCGGGATACCTCGCGCAGAGCGCCCTGCCGCTCTATTTCGGGCTGGGGGCGGCGGCGCGGGTCGACGCGATCACCGTGCGCTGGCCCTCCGGCGCGACGCAGGTCGTCCGGGGACCGATCCGATCCGGGACGGCCGTCGTGGTCGAGGAGCGCCAGGGGTCCGGCTCCTAGAGCCTTTTCCCCTTCGCCGACGCGGCGATCAGCCTTTGGAGGCGCGCGAGGCCCGCCGCCGCGACCGAGCAGGCGGCCCTGCTCGAGTGGGACCCACCCGGATTTCAATTCCGTCGTCGGGATCGCCGTATCTCACGGAGCGCAAAGGACTTGACTTCGTCCTTCGACCGGCGTATATGAACGGTCTACCAGTAGCGAATCAACCCCAGACGGGAGTGGTGATGAGCGCGACGGACACAAAGGCCGCGGACGCGGCCTCGATTGAGAAGGGCGTGGTCGAGATCCTCGAGGAAATGACCCGCGAGTGGGACACCGAGTTCTCCGGAAAGATCGGGCCCGACACGCGGCTGATGCAGGACCTCACCCTGGAGTCGATCGACATCGTCATGTTGATCGTCGCCATTGAAGAGAAGTTCGGGAAGAAGGGGCTGCCGTTCGACACGCTCCTGATGGAAGAGGGGCGCTACGTCGAAGAACTGAAAGTCTCGCAGATCGCCGACTTCCTGAAGGCCAACCTCACGGCGGACGCCCCGGCGTGAGCCGGGCCGCCCACCGCACGCACCGGAACCCCGCGCGATGAATCGCACTCTTCTGCTCGGCCTCGATGGCGCGACCTTCACCATCCTCGACCCGCTGATGGCGCGCGGCCTGATGCCGTCGCTCCAGGCGCTCGTCGCCCGGAGCGCTCGCGCGGATCTCATGTCGACGGTCAACCCGCTCACCCCGCTCGCCTGGACGACCCTCATCACCGGGCGGACGCCGGGGCACCATGGGGTCTTCGACTTCGTGCGCGTCGAGCAGACCGGCGACTACCCGACCTTCCGGCTCGCCACCTCGAGCGACGTGCGCTGCCCGACGCTCTGGTCGATGCTCTCCGACCGGAACCTGGTCAGCATCTCGATGAATTTCCCGGTCATGTTCCCGCCGCGGCCGTTCAACGGCTTCATGATCCCGGGCTTCGTGCCGCGCCGGCATCTGCAGCGCGCCATGCACCCGCGCGATCTGTTCGCGCGCCTCTCGGCGGTGCCCGGGGTCGACCTGATGCAGCTCCCGGTCGATTTCGAGGAGGAGCGCCGCTCGGTGCAGGTCCTCGAGGCGGATCGCCAGGAGGAGTGGGTCCGCTTCCACATCCGCCGCGAGAAGCAGTGGTTCCTGGTCATGAAGCACCTGATGGAGACCGAGCCCTGGAGCCTGGCGGCGGTGATTTTCGACGGCGTCGACAAGCTGCAGCACACGCTCTGGCGCTATCTCGACGAGAACGTCTACGTCGAGGCGAAGGCGACCGCGCACGACCGCAAGATCCGCGGCCTCTGCCTCGACTACTTCAAGCAGCTGGACGATCTCATCGCCGGGCTCCTGCAGATCGCCGGGGCCGAGGCGCGCGTCGTGCTGGCGTCGGACCACGGCTTCGGGCCGTCGGACGAGATCTTCTACGTCAACACCTGGCTGGAACAGAACGGGTACCTCAAGTTCCGCGCCGACGCGCCGATGGCCGCGGACGGCTTCATCAACCCGGACGGCATGAAGTCGGCGGCGTATCTCTTCGACTGGAACGCGACCCGCGCCTACTCGCTGACGCCGGGGTCGAACGGCATCTACCTGCGCGAGCCGGGCGCCGACGCGGCGCGGCTCCGCGCGGAGATCCGCGACGGCCTGCTCGCGGTCGTGAACCCCGCCACCGGAAGAAAGGTCGTCGAGCGGGCGCTCACCCGCGAGGAGGCCTACCCGGGACCGCACAACGGCCTGGCGGCCGATCTGACGCTGCGCCTCAGGGACCACGGCTTCATTTCGGTGACCCGCTCCGACGCGGTGGTCAAGGTGCGCAAGGAGATTGCCGGCGCGCACCGCCCCAACGGCATTTTCCTGGCGAGCGGCCCCGGGGTGCGCCCGGGAACGACGCATCCGGCGCTGTCGATCGCCGACGGCTCGCCGCTCCTCATGCACGGCGTCGGCTTGCCGATCCCGTCCGAGTTCGAAGGGCGCTTCCCGCGCGAGATCTTCGATCCGGCGTGGCTCGAGGCGCACGCGCCGGCGACCAGCGGCACGGCCTCCCCGGCCGCCGCCGAGGCGGTCGACAGCGGCATGGACGAGGAAGGGGAGGAAGCGGTCATGGATCGGCTGCGCTCCCTCGGCTACATCGAGTAACGGCGTGATCGAGCCGCGCAGGAAACCTCCGCTCGCCGGCCGGATCCTCTTCTGGCTGCTCCTCGTGGGGGCCGTGGTCCTGATCGTCCGCTGGTTCCTGCCGAGCGAGCCGCCGGCGATCGTCATCGACCAGCAGCAGCTCCTCGAGGACGTCCGGGCCGGCAAAGTCGCGAGCGTCAGCCTGCCGCACGAAGCGGTCCTCGAGGGGCGCTACGCCGCCGACGCGTCGGGCCCGGGCCAGCGCTTCTTCGTCCCGGCACCCCAGTACCAGGATCTGGTGAAGGAGCTCGACCAGCGCGGCGTCTCGGTCGGCGTCAACCCCGGCAAGCCGATCGGCTTCCCGCCGCGCGTCCCCTGGTTCGGAATGGTGCTGCTGGTCATCGCGATCGTCGTGCGGATCAGGAACCAGCGGATGCTGCGCGAGGCGCTCGCCCGGCTCTGATCCTGGATCGTCCGCGAGGCCGGCGGCGGTCGAGTCCCCGCCGGGCACGGGTCCGGCGCGCAGGCCGCGCCTCCCCTCGCCTCGCTCCGCGCCCCCCAACGCGCGCCAACAGCGCGCGCATGGGGGCCGGCGCTCCGTCTCGGACGGCCCGGCGGGGACTCGATCCGGCGCCGGCCTTGAGCCTCAGGGAATCGGGTGGCGGGCGAAGCAGTCTCGACCAGCGCAGCGTCTCGGTCGGCGTCAACCCCGGCAAGCCGATCGG
>DATKFL010000558.1:0-11236 GCA_035511355.1 Dongiaceae bacterium | reverse complement strand
CCGGATCCCGGGATGCCCTGAGCGACATCGCGCTCGAGGCCGGGTTCGCCGATCAGAGTCATTTCACCCGCGCCTTCAAACTGCACCTCGGGACGACCCCGCACGAGTTCCGCCGCCGCATGACGCCGACCCGCTGAGGGCGGCGGCGAGGTTGCGGCCGTTCAACGGCGCTGCGCCGGCGTTCAAGACGCGCCCGAGTTCTCTCCGTAACCTCCCGCCACGATGGACGGAACTGATTCCGTTCCCGACTGGAGGGCTTCATGCGCACAAAGATGCTGGTTCCTGCGTTCCTGGCAGTCCTGGTTTCCGCGGCCGCTCTCGCCCTGGCCGTCCCGGCCGGCGCCGTCCGCGATGGCGAGGTGGCCGGCGCGAATGGCGCGGCGGTCGCGTCTCCGGGTGGCGGCCACGAGTTGATCGCGACCGGCGGCTACCACTTCACCATTCCGGCCGACTTCAACGGCGGCATCTTCGGCACCACGACGCCGATCAAGAACCGGGTCACCTTCAATGCCAAGCGGTCGGCGGACGGCGCGGTCAGCGGCTGGTACACCTACGAGCAGGAGGCGGACGGCGCGGTCTTCACGTTCGCCGGCCCGGTCACCTGCCTGCACATCTACGACACGCCGGTCCTGGTGCGCACGCCGGAGGTGCCGCCGATGACGCAGAACCGGGCCAAGTGGGGCGGCCGGGTGGAGATGTCGAACGATCCGACGGTACCGGCCGGGACCTTCATCTGGTTCCAGTCGATCGACAACGGCGAGGGGGCGAACGGCTGGACCGATGTCAGCACCCTTTCCGGGTTCGGCAACGAAGCGGCCAACGAGGCGTTCTGCAACAGTGATCGGGTCCCGAACCCCAATTTCGGACCGCATCCCGTGGGCGGCGGCAACATCCAGGTGCACTGAGACGAGACGGAGTCTCGCGCCGACGGACGCCGGCTTCGGTCGCCCACGATCGGAGCCGGCGGCTGCGTCGCGCGGAGGGGCCTTTATTTCTTTTTTGCCGTGCCGGTGATCTCGACGTCGTAGCAGAACTCGACGGCCGGAAGCTCGGGGATCCTGTGCGCCGTGACATTCATCCCCTTGCGAAGATCGCGGACCGTGGCGGGCTGGCCGTTGACGTCGAAGCGGAACGACGCGGGCACGTTGTAGCTCTTGTTGGTGCCGTCCGGAAGGGTCAGGATGACCGCGTTGCCGGCCACGTACCAGACCTTTCCCGTGACCTCAGTGACCGGGGCGCCGGCCGGCGGCGTCGTGGTGAAGGTGGCCGTGAGCATGGTGCCCGGCTTGAGCTGGCCGACGGCCAGCGGCTTCCCGTCCACGACGAACCGCCGCTCGGGATTCACATTGAAGGCCCGGAGCTCGCCGCTCGCCATCTTCACCACGAGGTTCGTCCCCTCCACCTGCACCACCTCTGCGGTGAGCGTTCCGGTGGTGGAGGTCATGGAGGCCATCGGCACCGTTGCCGGCGGTGCGGGCGCCGGTTGCCCGGCGTCCGGCGGCGGCGTGGGCGTCTGGGCGCGCGCACTCATCGACGGACCCAGCACGAGAGTCAGCGTGACGACGGCTCCGATGATGATCCGGTTCATTTGACTGTCCTCCATTTCCCGGTCGGTTGTTCGGGCCGGAATTCTACTTCCTGTCCGGCCGTCCATGGTGGCGCGCAGCCTGTTGCTCGCGTCGGCGCCCTTCCGAGGGCAGGGGCCGGGAGTGAGCCCCACTCCTGCGGTGCAACGCGACAGACCGTCTAAGCCTTTTCCCTGGTGGGGTTTCGCACGATCGCACCACAAGCTGCGCGCCACCATGGATCGGCGAGCCAACATGTCCTGACCTGCATGAAAGCCGGATGCGACGACGCTAGACGCCGAAATCTGGCCCTTCACTTGCATCCGGTCATCCCGCTTCCGACCACAGCCAGACCGCATGAAGGGAGGATCTCTGCATTGAGACGCTGCCTGTCGGTGCTGCTTCTCGCGTTGCTCAGCCACGGCTGCGCGACGGCGATCGTGCACCCGCCGGAAGCGATTCCACCGGCTGCCGCCGATCTCGAGCGTCGTCTCCAGGCCTACGAGCAGAGCAGCAAGCCGCTTCGCGAGCAGGCCGTGAAGGAGATCCCCGAGGGAAAGACCCCGGAGGAACAGGCGAAGGTGCTGGAGCGCCGCCGCGCGATGCTCGCGATGAGCCTCCGCGCCCTGCGAGCCCACGCCAGTCCCGGTGATCTCCTCACCCTGTCCGGCAGTGACTACATCAGGGCGCGGCTGGCGGCGGCGTTCGGCGGACCGGGCGTCGGCACGATCCGCGACGCGCTGGAGGAGCAGAACGACCCGTCGATCTACAAGACCCCGTCCGCACGCATCGACCTCAATCTCGCCCTCAACATCCCGGCCGTGCCTGCGGTGCTCCTGGACGACCTGCCGCCGCTCACCGATTCGATCGAGTACCGGTTCGCGGGCCGGACGCTCGTCCTGGCCGACAAGGACGCAGGTGTGGTGCTCGACTTCATCCCCGGCGCCTTCCCGGAGATCCCTCCGACGCCGGCGAAGGAACGGTCTCCCGCGGCCACCGCCCCCCTGACCTTCGCCTTCCTGGCGATGCCCGAGAAACCCCGCTCGGTCCGTTTCGCGGTGCTCGGGGACACGGGGACGGGCGACGCGAACCAGTCCAAGGTCGCGGAGACGCTCTGGAGCTACTACGCCCAGGGGCACCGCTTCAAATTCATCCTGCTCCTCGGGGACAACCTGTACGCCGGCTTCGAGACGGCGCGCGACTACGAGCGGGAGTTCACCGCTCCCTACAAGCAGTTCCTCGACGCGAGGATCGGGTTCCGCGCGACGCTCGGGAACCACGATCTCGCCGGCCAGGAGGCGTACAAGCCGTTCGGCATGGGCGGCCACGCTTACTACTCCTTCAAGGAGGGGAACGTGCGGTTCGTCTCGCTGAACAGCAACGACCCGTCCGATCCGGAACAGCTCGCCTGGCTGGACCAGCAGTTCGCGGGGGAGAACGGCTGGAGGATCTGTTTCTTCCATCACCCGCTCTATTCCTCGGGCGTGCATCGGGGCGAGTCGGTCCAGATGCGCGCCATCCTCGAGAATCCCCTGGTCAAGAACAAGGTGAACGTCGTCTTCGGCGGCCACGAGCACTTCTACGAGCGATCCAAGCCGCAGCAGGGGATCCAGTACTTCGTGGAGGGAAGCTCCGGCAAGCTGCGCCGGGGCGACCTGCGCCCGCACGAGTTCACCGCCTTCGGATACGACGACCAGCAGTCGTTCATGGTCGTCGAGATCGCCGGCGACGAGATGTTCTACCAGGCCATTCTTTCGTCCGGAAAGACGATTGACTGCGGCGTCGTGCATCGCACGCCGGAATCGCAGGCCGGATCCCTGAAGGACACCAAGACGGTTCAATGGCTTCGCCAGTGCGAGTCGGCCGTGGCCTGGGCGCGCACTCCTTCGAGGAACGGCGGCACCGGCGCGCTCCGCTCGGGAGGCCGCTGATGCCCTGGACGCGGCGTCGGATCGGCGCGGCGCTGGTGATCTCGCTGGCGGTCGCGCGCGCGGCGCCGGGCTCGGATCGGATGGCGGAGCTGTGGTCGGATCCGCGGAACATCGCGACGCGCGACCTGTACTACGGCGCCGGCGGGCGGCCTCTCGCCCCCCGCGCCGACGTCGCCTACGAGGTGGTGGGCCTCGACAGGACCGGACACAGCCACGGCTACGACGTGGTCGGCCCCGATGGCCGGAAGTGGGCGGTGAAGGTCGGAGAGGAGGCGCAGTCGGACCTCGTCGTCTCGCGGATCCTCTGGGCGATCGGGTATCACCAGCCGATCACCTATTACGTCCCGCGGTGGCGGATCGCCGGCGCCTCGGAGGCGCCGCCGCCGGGCCGTTTCCGCCTCTCCTCCGATCACAAGGTCACCGGGGAGTGGTCCTGGAACGACAACCCTTTCGTCGACACCCGGCCGTACCGCGGACTGATCGTCGCGAATCTGATCCTCAACAACTGGGACTTCACCAGGAGCAACAACCGCACCTACCAGGTCGAGACCCCGGGTACAGGGCCGGAGACGTGGTACGTCGTCCAGGACGTCGGCGGCTCGCTCGGGAAGACACGCTGGCCGGTCGGCACCCGCAACAACGTCGATGAGTTCGTGAGCGAGCGCCTCATCCGGGAGGTGGACGACGGGTCGGTGCGGTTCACCTACAAGTCGCGGCACCGCGGCCTGGTGAGCGACATACCGCCCGACGACGTCGTCTGGATCTGCCGGCTCATGGACCGGCTGAGTCCGGCGCAACTGGACGACGCCTTCCGCGCTGCCGGCTATCCCGCCGGGACCCGGGAGCGCTATGTCCGGAAGATCCGGCAGAAGATCCAGGAGGGGCTCGCCTTGGAGCAGGTGGCGGAGAGGAGGAATCGATGACCCGTAATCGTCTGCGTTTCTATGGCCTGGCCGTCGCCGGGCTCGCCCTCATGGTCGGGTTCGGCGTCCTCGCCCGTGCGGACACCTCCGACGGCCGGAGCGCGGCCAGCGAACTCGGCCTGTTCGGTGGCGACGAGGCCACGCCGACGGGCATGAAGGCGGAACTGCTGACCGCCGCCCTCCGGCTGCCGATCGCGGCGGCGCTCGGCACGCTCCTGGCGCTCCGACCGCAGCGCGGCGGCACGCCACCCCGGCAGCGGGCGGTCGTACAAACCCAGATCATCCTGGCCATCGTCGGCGCCGTCATCATGCTGGTCGTCGGCGCCAGCCTGGCCCGCGCCTTCGGCATCGTCGGCGTCGCGAGCCTGATCCGCTACCGGTCCAAGATCGAGGACCCGAAGGACGCCGTCGTGATGCTGGCCGCCCTCGCCGTCGGCCTCGCGGCGGGCAGCGGCGTGCTGGCCCTGGCCGGTTTCGCCACCGCGTTCACCGTGGCGGTGCTGTGGATCATCGAGGGGTTCGAGTCCCAGGCACGGATCTTCGAGCTGACCGTCAAGCTCGGGGAGAAGACCGGCACGCTGCGGCCGGGGATCGAGTCGATCCTCCGACGGGTCAAGGCCCGGTTCGAGCTGCGCAGCTCCTCGGAGGAGGAGGTCTCCTACCTCGTGACGGCGCCGCAGGGACTGCAGACCGACCTCGTGTCGGACCGGCTGACGGCGCTCGCGCCGGGGGGCAAGGGCGGCATCGAGTGGAAGCTGAAATCGAAGGCGACCCCATGAACCCGGGCGGACCAGCGGCGTGGAGCTGATCGTCCAGCCCGATGCCGGGGCCGGCCCCATCGACCGGATCCTCCGGCGGGCCAAGGTCTCGATCGACCTCTGCATCTTCCGGTTCGATCACAAGTCGATCGAGCGGGAGCTGGCGCTCGCGGTGCAGCGCGGGGTCCGGGTGCGCGCGCTCATCGCGCACGCCGTCGGCCGGCGGGCGATCAAGCTGAGGAAACTGGAAGACCAGCTGCTCGACGCGGGCGTGATGGTGGCGCGGACCCCGGACGATCTCCTGCGCTACCACAGCAAGTTCATGGTGGTCGACGACACGCTCCATCTGTTCGGCTTCAACTTCACCAAGAGCGACATCAAGCAGTGCCGCAGCTTCGGCATCGCGACCCGGCATCGGAAAAGCGTCCAGGAGGCGCTGCGTCTCTTCGAAGCCGACTGCACGCGGCGGTCCTACGCGCCCTCGGCCGCGTCGAATCTCGTGGTCAGCCCGCTCTCGGCCCGTCCCGTGCTCGAGAAATTCCTGCGCGCGGCCCGCCGCGACCTCGCGATCTACGACGCCCGGGTGCGTGACCCGTCGATGATCCGGATCCTGCACGAGCGCGCCCGCAAGGGGGTCCTGGTGCGCGTCCTCGGAAAGATGGCGAAGGCCAACGGCACCATCGTGGTGCGCCCGATGAAGGGCCTCCGGCTGCACGTCCGGGCGATCATCCGCGACGGGACAGCTTCGTTCGTCGGCAGCCAGAGCCTCCGGAGACAGGAACTCGACAAGCGCCGCGAGGTGGGGCTCATCATCGGGAATCCCGGGGTGACGCGGGCGCTGAAGCGGGTCTTCGAGTCGGACTGGGAGGCCGCCGCTCCCGCGAAGGAGAAACAGCCGGAGGAGAAGCCCGGCCGCCCCGCGGAGTCTCTCGAAGGCATGACCGGCTGAGTTCGGGAACCGGCCACGATCGCCTCCGCGACAACGAGGGTGCGCAGCAGGCGCGGGGGGAATCCCCCCGCGCCTCCCGTGTGCTACTGGCCCGAAGCCTTCTCGAGCCTGACCGCGATCGCCTCGGTGTAGGTGAGCTCGACCGTGTCGCCGACGTGCACTTCCTTGAGCTTCTCGGGGTGCTGCACCCTGACCGTGGCGCTGTTGCCCTGCGGACCCTTGAAGGTGACCGAAGGGGCGTCGAGGTCGATCGCCGTGATCGTGACCATCGCCGTGGTGCGCTGCGCGATGCCGCCGGCCGGCTTGGCGCCGGGCGCCGCGCCCTTGACCGCGACCGTGCTCGCGACTGCGGTCCCCTGGGCGCTCTTCTTGACCTCGTAGGCGAGGCCCTCGGTGTAGCTCACCTTGACGAGATCCCCCTTCTGCACCTGGGAGAGGTTCTTCACCGCGTCGCCGGCGATGAAGGTGTGGTCGCTGCCGTCGGCCAGCGTGAGCGTGACCTGGCGGGTCACCTGATCGATCGCCTTGACGGTCGCGGTGGCCTCGACGGAGGTCAGCGTCACCTCGCCCTTGGGCGGCGCCGCCGGTTTCGAAGGTGCCTGCGCCAGGACCGCGGGTGCCAGGCAGAGCGTTGCGGCGATGCCGGCGAACATGATGCCGATTCGTGAGTGCGTCATCGTTCATCCTCCCCATGCGGCGCTGCCGCCGCGGACAGATTCGACGGTCGAAGGACAAAGATCTTCGGGACTCGGACCCCGGCCGGAACGGATCGCGAGGTCAACGGGACGCGATTCTATCGTGAACCGGGCCGGTCCCGCCGGCCGGGCTTCCGGCGCCGACCCGCACGCGCCGCGTTACGGAGTCCGGACGCAGTCGTAGGTCAGGGGAATGCGCGCGCCTCCATCGACCATCTCGAAATCGGTGACCTGGATCGCGGCGAGCCCGGTCGAGCCGCTCGGCAGGACCGCAGGCCACATGGCCGTCGTGAAGCGATCGTTCGCGGCGGTGAGAGCGATGTTTCCGCCGTCGGCGAGCAGCATGCCGTACCTCTGCAGCGCCCGGGCGATAATCCGCGTCCCTTCGTCCGGAAGCGTCGCCAGAGGATAGTCGGCGCGCAACCGCAGCCGCGCCCCGTACGGAGGCATCCCCTGCCCCGACGGCCCGCCGGCGTGCGTCGCCGGGTGGACGTAGACGCCGGCCTGGATGCGCGCGTTCGGCAGGATGAAACGGATGGCATGCCGGATGGCGCCCGCCCGCAGCTCGTCCGCGGTGAACAACAAGGGGACGATCGGGAATCCCGCCGCGTCGGCGCTCGTGCACTGCTCGCCGCGGCCGGAGGGCGGGTAGACCCGGCTCAGGTCCCAGATCGCGAGGCAGCCGCCGTTGAAGACTCCGTTCCGGATGTCGGCGCGCCACATCTCGTAGAGTCGGCCGGTCGGCTGGTGCACGACGAGCAGGTGGCAGTCCCCGTCGGTCGTGCAGGCATAGCCCGATTCCCCTTCCAGCGCGCCACCCGGCGGCACCGGCACCGGCGCCAGGTCGCAGTCCGGAGAGTAGAAATCGGCCGTGGGATTGAACGACTGGAACGGGACGCTGGCGTCGGCCGTCAGGACGTTGATCGAGAAGTCGATCTGCAGCCGCCCGTTCCCGAACCCGCCCGCCGCCGCGAGGGCGGCGATGATGGCGCCCGACTGCTGGTCGGCGGGGGCGGACGAAATGTCCCGCTTCCAGAACGCCCCGGGCACCACCCTATAAAAGAAGATAGCCCCCGCGGGCGGGGTGTCGCTCCAGGTCTGACCGCCCGTCGCCCCGAGAGCGTTCGTTTCGCTCCATTCCGGAGGCCCGCTCGCCGAGCGGTAGATGGCGTAGGGACCGCCGTCGGTCGACGTCCACGCGAGGGACACGGCGCCGGTCGTCGCGCCCGGCGCCAGGGAAAGCGTGATCCCGTCCTGCGGGTCGGTCGCCCGGACCGGCGCCGACGGGACGAGCGCCAGGAGAAGGATTCCGAGCGGCAGCCTCTTTGGGTTCACCCGGGGATGTTACCGGCCGCGGCGGCGGGAGGCGAGCGCGCGATCGCTTTGGTCGCCGACTGGCCGACTCTCCTGAACCGGCGCCGAGGCGCGACTCGCGCCGATGGTCCGGTGCGGTGGCGCCGCCGATGTCGACCGGGTGGGCGCCGCCTCGCATAGAATCTCCTTCGCAGACCATGGATGAAACCGCCCCGTTCGTCGCCATCGACTTCGAGACCGCCGACTATCCGGCCGACAGCGCCTGCTCGATCGGGCTGGTGCGCGTCGAAGGCGGCAGGGTCGTGGCGCGCGCACACCGGCTGATCCGGCCGCCGCGACCGGCGTTCGCCTTCACCGGCATTCACGGCATCTCCTGGGAGGACGTGCGCGGGGGACCGGCGTTTCGCGAAGTCTGGAGCGACCTGCGCCCTCTGCTCGACGGCGCGGGATTCCTGGCGGCGCACAACGCCGCGTTCGACAGCCGCGTGCTGCGATCCTGCTGCGAGGGGTCGCGGTTGCGGCCGCCCGCGATCGACTTCGTCTGCACCGTGGCGCTGGCGCGCCGCGCCTGGGGGATCCGCCCGACGAAACTGCCGGACGTCTGCCGACACTTGAAGATTCCGCTCCGGCACCACGACGCCCTGTCGGACGCCGAGGCCTGCGCGCGCATCGTCATGGCGTACCGCGACGCTCCCGCGCCGACGCCCGGACGCGAGGCGACGTGGCGCTGACCGCGACGATGCACACCTTCGCGATCCGGCTCGAAGACGCCGACCGCGGCGTCGGGGAGGATCTCGCCTTCCGGGCGGCGCGGCATCCGTCGGAGACCGAGGAGTCGCTGGTGCTGCGCGTCCTCGCCTACTGCCTGGAGTACGCCGAGGGGATCGCCTTCGCGGACGGGCTCGCCGGCCGCGACGAGCCGGCGATCGCGGTGCGCGATCTGACCGGAGCGCTCCTGGCCTGGATCGACACCGGCGCGCCCGACGCGACCCGCCTGCACCGGGCCTCCAAGGCGGCGCCGCGCGTCGCGGTCTACACCCACAGGGATCCCGACCTTCTGATCCGTCAGTGGTCGAAGGAGCGGATCCATCGCGCCGAGCGGATCGAGCTGTACAGCATCGACCGGGCGCTACGCGAGGCCCTCACCGCCCGCCTGCAGCGGCGCATGGTGCTGACGGTCGCGGTCGAGGACCGCCGGCTTCGGATCACGCACGAGGGCGAGGTGTTCGAGGGCGCCGTCGTGCGGCACCCGATCGCGTCCCGCTGAGCATCCCGGCGTCGTCGCCGGCGTCGGGACTACGGCTTCGCGCCGGTCGGACCGCTCCCGGGCGGCCGCGGCGACCTGCTATCCTCCCCCCGTGCGCATCGACCTCTTCCGCATGGAGCGGACCCAGTGTCTCTACGAGAACGAGGTCGAGTTCAACCTGTCCGAAAGCGGTGTCCTGCCGGTCGGGATCGGCGAGCTGGTGCCGGAGGGGGAGCGTGACCGGTTTTTCGCGCTGCCCCTGAAATACCCGCACTCCGACGGCTCCCCCATGCTGCGCGAGGCAATCGCCTCCTTCTATGACGGCGCGCGGCGGGACAACGTGCTGGTCACCAACGGCGGGTCGGAGGCGAACTTCACCGCCCTCTGGGCGCTGCTCGGCGCCGGCGACCGGCTGGCGTTCATGATTCCGAACTACCTGCAGGGATGGGGACTGGGGCGGGCGTTCGGCGGACGCACCGACACCTTCCGCCTGGTCGAGCGCCGCGGGAACGGCACCGCCCGCTGGGCCCTCGACACCCGCAGCCTCGAGCGCGCGATCGGCCGGCGGACCCGGGTGATCATGGTGACCAACCCCGACAATCCGACCGGCTCGGTCCTCACCGAGGCGGAGATGGACGCGGTCGTCGAGGCCGCCCGCCGGGCGAATGCCTGGATCCTGTCGGACGAGGTCTACCGCGGCGCGGAGGTGCGGGGCGGGACGTCGCCGACCTTCTGGGGCCGCTACGACAAGGTCATCGTCACCGCCGGATTGTCGAAAGCCTTCGGAATGCCGGGGCTGCGGATCGGCTGGATTCTCGCGCCCGAAAAAATGATCGCGCGCCTCTGCCGGTACCACGACTACACGACGCTGACGCCGACCCTGATCTCCGACCGTCTCGCCGCGATCGCCCTGCAACCGGACCGGCGCGAAGCGCTCCTCGCCCGCACGCGCGCCATCATCCGCGCCAACCTGCCGCGCGTCGAGTCCTGGATCCGATCGCACGACGACATCCTCGACTGTGTCCCGCCGCAGGCCGGCGCCATCGCGCTAGTGAAATACGACCTGCCGCTGTCGTCGACCGCGCTGTTCGACCGGCTGCGCACCCGGCACTCGGTGCTGATCACGCCGGGGTCGCACTTCGGCATCGGCCGCTTCATCCGGATCGGCTTCGGCTACGACATCGACCTGACGCTCCGGGCCCTGGCGCGGGTCGACGAGGCGTTCGAGGCGATTCGGCGCGCCCGCTGAAATACGGAAAGGCCCCCCGGTCGGCGGGCCGCTCGAGCTCGGTGCGGCTCGGGCCGGCCTGCGACTGGGGGGCCTGATGACGGTGCGGTCTTTACGTCCGGTCGGCGATCTTCAGCGACTCGTCGAGGGTGAGGACCAGGTCGGTCCCCGCGGGGATCTTCAGCTCCTTGCCCTTGGTGCCGGCGGCGATGCCGGTCCCGATGCCGCCTCCGACCACGGCCCCGATCGCGGCGTCCTTCGTGCTGCCGCCCAGGATCTTGCCGAGGATGGCGCCGCCGGCGGCGCTGCCGCCGATGATGCCGGCGGTCTTGCCGGTGGAGCTGGCCATGCTCGTGAGCGAGGCCGACAGCGGCTCGCTGTCACCGCGGGGCGTCGTGACCTTCTCGAAGGCGAGCACGACCGATCCGCCCTTCTCCGAGACGTGCAGTCCCTTCGTGCCCGGCGCGACGTCGGCCACCCGCCCGCGGATGATGCTGCCGCTCGGGATGGCGATCCGATCGCCGACCATGATGTTGTTGGTGGTCGTGGCGGTGAGCGAGTCCCCGACCTGGCTGGTCTCTGAGCCGACCGCCGTGGAGAGGGTCACGTGCACCTGCGTCCCCTGCG
>DATKFL010000557.1:0-3572 GCA_035511355.1 Dongiaceae bacterium | reverse complement strand
TTCTGCGCATGCTCCTGACCGAGACGGCGCTCCTGTCCCTCATCGGCGCCGCCGCGGGGCTCCTGCTGGCGACCGTGGCCATTCGCCTCCTGGTGCGGCTCGCCCCGGCGAACCTGCCCTCCTTCCGCGAGGTGGCGCTCGATCTCCCCACGCTCGTAGTGACTCTCTCGGTGTCGCTCGCCGCCGGGCTCCTGTTCGGCCTCGGGCCGGCGTGGCGCGCTTGGAGGATGCGCGCCGACCGCCCGACCGGGGATCGGACGACGGAGGATCGCGCCCGCGCCCGCCGCGTGCTGGTCGTCACCGAGGTGGCGCTCGCCGCCGTGCTGCTGATCGGCGCGGGTCTGCTCATCCGATCGTTCCGCGAACTGCGGAGCGTCGACCTCGGGTTCCGCCCGGAGGGACTCCTGACGCTGCGACTCGATCTCCCGATCGCGCGCTACGAGGCGATCCCGGTGCAGGAGGCTTTCCTGGCGCGGCTCGACGAGTCGCTGCGCTCGACCCCCGGCGCGGAATCGGCGGGGATGGTCACCGAGCTGCCGCTCACCGGCTGGCGGATGATGCACAACCTGATCGTCGAAGGGCAGCCGGCACATCCCGAAGGGCGCGAGCCGGAGACCTACACGCACGAGGTCAGCCCCGGGTTCTTCGCGACGATGCGCACGCCGATCGTCGCCGGGCGCGGGTTCACGGATCGGGACATCGCCGGCGCGCCGCTGGTCGCCGTCGCCAACGAGGCCTTCGTGCGGCACTATTTCCCCGGCGGCGACGCGCTGGGTGGACGCGCCCGGTGGGCGCGGGGCACTCCGGACGCCTGGATGACCATCGTCGGCGTGGTCCCCGACATCCGCTTCGAGAGCATCGACGAGCCGCAGCCGCCGACGCTCTACACCCCGCTCGCGCAGAAGCAGCAGCCCTGGAAGCGCTGGACCTCGATCGTGCTCCGGGGCAACGACGGCACTCCGGCGCGACTGGTCGAGGCCGCCAAGCAGGCGGTCTGGCGGATCGACCCGGCGCTTCCGGTCACCGCCATCGCGACGATGCCGGAGGTGATCGGCGAGTCGGTGAGCGCGCGCCGATTCAACCTCGTCCTGCTCTCGGCCTTCGCCGCGGTCGCGGTGGTGCTGGCCTTCATCGGCGTGTACGGCGTGCTGGCGCAGCTCGTGGCGCAGCGCCTGCGCGAGGTCGGGGTCCGGGTGGCGCTCGGGGCGACGCCGTCCGACATCCTCGGGCTGATGCTGCGGCAGGGGGCGCCGCTGGTCGCCTGGGGCCTCGTCTGCGGGGGGATCGGCGCGCTCCTCCTGACCCGCCTCCTCCGATCGCTCCTGTGGGGGGTCAGCCCGACCGATCCGATGACGTTCGGCGCGGTCCTCGGCTCCCTCGCGCTCCTGGGAGGGCTGGCCAGCGTCCTGCCGGCGCGCCGCGCGCTCCGGGTCGATCCCGCCGTCGTCCTGCGCAGCGAGTAGCCGGGGCGGCCTCGATCGGCCGGGCGGCCCCGCTGCGATCGCTCCGCAGCGCGGCGCAGGCCGCGGTTGGTGGCCGCCTCCCGTCCGGGCATATTCGCGGCGTCACCATGCCCAATGCCGCGGCGAACTTCGTCCGCAACGCTCCCCGGTTGCGATCCGCCGCCCTCGTCACGGGGGTCTGGATCGCCCTCGGCGTCCTCCTGGGGACGCAGTCGCACGTCAACTCCGTGCTCGCCGGGCACCCGACGCCGCTCGCCGCCGCGGTCGGCATGGCGGTCGAGCGCTACCTGCTCTATGCCCTCCTGACCTTCCCGGTCCTCTGGCTCTGCCGTCGCGTCCCGTTCACGGCGCGCCGCGCCGCCACCTGGATGGCGGCGCAGGCGCTCGGCCTCGTGGGGTTCACGATCCTCTATGCCCTCCTGCGCACCCTGCTGGGCCTGGTGCGCGACGTCGAGACGCTCCGCCCCGCCCCCCGGACCTTCGCCACGATGGCCACCGTGGTGCGCGCGACCTTCTTCGAACAGTTCTGGATGTACGCCAGCATCGTCAGCATCGTGCTCGTCCTCGAGTCCTACCGGCGCGACCGCCGCCGCGAGCGCGACGAAGCAGACCTGAAATCCCAGGTGGCGGAATATCGGCTCCAGGTCCTGCGCCTGCAGCTGCATCCGCACTTTTTGTTCAACTCGATGAACGGCATCGCCACGCTGATGCAACGCGACGTCCCCGCGGCGCGCGAGATGCTGCTGCGGCTGAGCGACCTGCTGCGCGTCGCGCTGGCGCACTCGGCGGAGAACGAGACCGCGCTGCGCGAGGAGATCGAGTTCGTGCGCGCCTATCTCGATCTCGAGAGGATGCGGTTCGGCGATCGTCTCGCGGTGCGGCTCTCGATCGATCCCGCCAGCCTCGACGCCCGCGTGCCGCACATGATCCTGCAGCCGCTGGTGGAGAACGCCATCCGGCACGGCATCGCCGCCATCCGATCGGGGGGCGCGCTCGACCTCGTGACCGCCTGCCGCGACGGGCGGCTTCTGATCCGCATCGTCAACGACGGCCCCGCGATGGCACCGGGGCCGGACGACGCGCGGCGGCCCGGCATCGGGCTGGCGAATGCGCGGGCCCGGCTCCGTCAGCTCTACGGCGACGCCGGGCGGATCCGGCTCGCTGGCCGGCCGCAGGGCGGCGCCGAGCTGCTGATGGAGCTGCCGCTGCGCGGCGGCGCGGACCTCGCGGAGGGCGCGGCATGACGGCGGCGCTGCGGTGCCTGGTGGTCGACGACGAAGCGCTGGCGCGCGAGGCGCTCCGCACCCAGATCGCACTCGACCGATCGCTCACCCTGGCGGGCGAGGCGCGCGACGGCCACGACGCGCTCGCCTTCCTCGAAGCGGAGACCCCCGAACTCCTCCTCCTCGACGTGCAGATGCCGGAGATGGGCGGATTCGAGGTGATCGCGCGCGCGGCCGAGCGCGGCCTGCGCCTGCCGGCAGTGATCTTCGTGACCGCCTACGACCGGTACGCGCTCCGGGCCTTCGAGGTGCACGCCCTCGACTACCTGCTCAAGCCGGTGCGCGAGAGCCGCTTCCGCGAGGCGATCGCGGAGGCGCGGAGGCGCCTCGCCGCCGACCGGCGGCGCGACGAGACCGAGCGGCTCGCCGGCCTGCTGGCCGGGATCGCGCTTCCCGACCCGCGCCCGCGCCGCCTGGCGGTGAAGGTCGACGGCCGGATCGAGTTCGTCGAGCCGGACGACCTGGAGTGGATCGAATCGGAGGGAAACTACATCCGCCTGCATCTCGGACGGCGCACCTGCCTCGTGCGCGAGACCCTGACCGAGATGGAGGCGCGCCTCGACCCGGCGCGGTTCATGCGCATCCACCGTTCCGCAATCGTCAACATCGACCGGATCCGCGACCTCCGCCCCTGGTTCACCGGCGAGTACATCGTGCGGCTGCAGGGCGGCCGCGAGCTGACCCTGACCCGGCGTTACCGCGACAACCTGCGCCGGCTGATCGGCCGGCAGGCCGCCGAGGCGCCCGCCCTCGCACCGGCCGCGGCGCCGCGTGGCGCCGCGCGCCGGTCGGGGACGGGGCCCACGCCGCCGCGCTGATCCCCTGC
>DATKFL010000556.1:0-4098 GCA_035511355.1 Dongiaceae bacterium | reverse complement strand
TCGGATCCCTGGGCCTGGCCTACGGGAACTGGACGGCCACGGGCACCTTCCGCTACATCGATCGCGAGTTCGACCAGACCGGGTTCACCGGGGTCGAGCCGCCGCTGCCGATCCGGTTCGCGACGGTCGAGGTGCGCGACGCCCTGGCCAGCAAACCGAAGGATCAGCTCCTGGCGACCGGGGCGACCGACGCCAACGGCAACTTCAGCATCGCGGTGACGGACACCAAGACGCGCACCATCTACGTGCGCGTGCTGACGACGTCGACGGCGGTGTCGGGCCTCAATCTCAAGGTGCAGGATCGGACCACGCCGAAAGACCCCTACGCCGTGGCCTCGGCGAACGTCGCCGGCCACACCCCGACCACGAACGTCAATTTCGGCACCCTGACCGGAGCGATCGGCGCGGGCGGTGAGGGGTTCAACCTGTACGACGTCGGGCTCCGGGCGGTCGACTTCATCGCGGCGCTCAACGGGGCGCGCCCGACGATCACCCTCACCCTCGAGTGGCAGGCGGGGATCGGCGGGTCGGTCTCGGCCTACGATCCCGCGACCAGGACGATCGGGGTGGGGGACATCTCGGCCTACAACGACACCGTCGTCTCGCACGAGAGCGGCCACTACGCCTACAACCTCTACTCGGGGTCGGACAATCCAGGTGGCGCGCACCACCTGCTCGATTGCGCCCAGGACATCCGCCTGGCCTACGACGAGGGTCGGGCCACCTGGTTCGGCCAGTCGATCCGGAGGTACTACGGACTGTCGCATCCCGAGCTCTACGTCCGGACGACCGGCGCCCCCGGCCCGGGGAACCTCGACTTCTACTTCAACGTGGAGGACGAGACGCCCTACTCCTGCAGCGGCGCTTCGAGCGAGGTCGCGGTCTACACGGCGCTGTGGGACATCAACGACGCGGCGGCGACCGCCGACGGCACGCCGGGTGTCGACGACGACCTCCTCGCCCGTCCCGACGCCGACAACTGGGACGTCGACAAGAACTACGTCAGGACGGCGGCCAACAAGAGCCTCGAGGATTTCTGGGACGGCTGGTTCACCCGCGGCAAGGGATTCAAGACCGAGATGATCGCCGCGTTCCAGGGGACCAACATCGAGTACTACACCGATCCCGGCGAGCCGAACGACGCCTATACTGCCGCCTTGCCGGTGTCGACCAACGAGACGAGCCACCGCACCTTCTTCTCCGACCTGAACAACGACGGCGTGGGGGCGGCGGACAACGATTATTTCTCGATCAGCGCGATCGCCGGCACCACCTACACCATCGAGACGCTGAACCTCTGGAGCAAGGCCGACACCTCGCTGCAGCTCCTGGCGTCGAACGGGTCCACGATCCTGGCGTCGAACGACAACCGCGCCACCGGCGACGACTCGTCGCTCATCGTCTACACGGCGACCGCGACCGGAACGCTGTACATCAGGTCGTTCCACGCCGCCGGGTTCGGGATCTACGGCTCGTACGACCTGCGTCTCGCCAGCAATCCCTGATCGCCGCGATTCCTAGGTTCGCGGGCGGGGCGGGAAGAGGGGCGATCGGCTGAGACCCCAGCGTGCCAGGCGGAAGGTGAGCCCCGTGCGCAGGACTCCGAGCCCGTAGCGCAGGCTCGACCCGAAGCCGATCGACGACGCCTCGGGGAAATAACGGCAGGGGCTCGAGACCTCGCCGATCGCGAACCCCTGCCAGATCGCCTGGCAGATCACCTGGTTGTCGAAGACGAAGTCGTCGGAGTTCGCCTCGAGCGGCAGCGCTTCGAGGACCTCCCGCCGGAAGGCGCGGAATCCGGTGTGGTACTCGGAGAGCTTGCGCCCCACCAGGAGGTTCTCGAGAAGCGTCAGCACGCGGTTGCCGGCGTACTTGTAGAGCGGCATGCCCCCCTCGCGGGCGCCGCGCACCAGGATGCGCGACCCGAGCACCACGTCGAAGAGTCCCGACCGCACCATCGCCACCATCGCCGGGATGATCTGCGGCGGATACTGGTAGTCGGGGTGCAGCATCACGACCACCTCGGCGCCGTGCTCGAGCGCCGCGCGGTAGCAGGTCTTCTGGTTGCCGCCGTAGCCGCGATTCTTCGGGTGCACGAAGACGGTCAGGCCCAGGCGGCGCGCCAGCGCCACGGTGCCGTCGCGGCTGGCATCGTCGACCAGGATGATCTCGTCGACCGCCGCGCGCGGGATTTCGGCGCAGGTGCGCTCGAGCGTGCGCTCGGCGTTGTAGGCCGGCAGGACGACGATCACCCTGCCGCCGCGTTCCGCGGGAGTCATTCCACCGCCCCCGCCCCGGTGATGCGCCGCGCCATCGCCTGATCCCCCTTGCTGGCGTAGAACAGCGCCAGGTATTTCCCGCGCGGCCCGGGCTCCGGGCTGATGAACAGCGCCCCGGCAGGCTCCGCCAGGACGCCGCCCGGGGAATACTGCCGGAGCCAGGCCGCCAGGTTGGCGCCGACCGGGTTGGTCACGATCGACGCGACCGGGTGCTGGCCGGTCCCCGGCTCGTCCCCCGGCGGCCAGGGATGATACGCGCCGAGGAGCGCGGTCAGGATCGAGACGGCCAGCGCCGGGAGGAAGAGCCGCCGCCCGGTCGCATCGAGCGCGGCCGGCGCGAAGAAGAGAAGCACCGGGACGATCGGGATGAGATAGCGGAATCCGTACGACCAGCCGCCGTACGAGCCGACGAAGAGGGCATGTCCCACGATCATGACGAGGCACGCCGCGGCGAGCGCCAGCGCCAGCCGCCGCGGGAAGGGGGGCGCGCCGCGGCGCGCGGCGCGTCCCAGGCCCCAGGCGCCGAACAGGAGCACCGGCGAGACGCTGAAGAAGCCATGCCAGCCGAAGAGCGCCGAGACCGGGTAGGTCCAGGACGACGGCAGGAGGACGCCGGCGACGCTCGGCCCCATCCGGCTGCTGGCGTCGATCGCCCCCGGCACCATCTTCGGAAGCCAGGGCGAGCCGAGCACGAAGAGGTCGGCCGCGACCAGCATCGCCGCACCGAGCAGCAGCGCCGCGCCGTAGCGCAGGAGGCCGCGCCGCCCGGCCCGGTCGTCGAGGGCCAGGGCCAGGGGCGGGATGAACAGGAGCCCCGGCACCGTGTCGATGCCGACGACGAGGCTGATCAGGAATCCCGCCAGGAGGCCCGATCCGGACCAGGCCGCGTCGCAGGCGGCGAACAGGAGCGCCGCGGCGACCGCGTGGTTGGCGAACGTCGTCGAGAAGGAAGTCAGAATGGTTCCGGTCGCCAGCGCCGCGGTGACCATCGCCAGAACCCGCCGGTCGGCACCGGCCGGCGTCCAGTGACGCGCCAGCGATCGATGGAAGAGCCCCACGAGACCGGCGCTCGGCACCGCCGCCAGCAGGAACGTGAGCGACCAGACCACCGCCGGCTCGTCGGTCGCGAAGCCGAGCCCGGCGCCGCGCTCGAGCGCCCAATACGCCCCCGCGCCGAGCAGCGACAGGAGCGGCGGCTTGTTGCTGTAGTCGTGGCCGCCGAAGGAGACCCGGTCGACGGTCCAGTGGTAGCGCGATCGCTCGATGGCGCCGGTCCCCTGGTCGACCAGCGCCTCGATGGTGGCGAAACGGGACGCGTCGTTCCCGGCCTCGAAGACGTGCGCATGCACCAGCGGCACGAGGGCCGCGAGGGTGAGGAGCGCCGGAAGAATCCCGCGGGGTGTCGACGCCGCTCCCGCCATCAGCGCTGGTATCTCCGGACCAGGTCGTCGCCCCAGGCGGCGCGCAGATCGGCGAGCGTCGAGCGGGTCACCGTCTCGAACGCCCGGTCGACGTCGGCGCCGCGCCCCATCGCGACCAGGACGTCGTTCATCGACGGCATCCCCTCGCGTGCCAGGAGGAAGGTCACGAACGACAGCGACGACTCGTAGCTGAAGGTGGTGCCCCAGCGGGGGTCGCCGTGCGCCGCGCTCCAGGTGCGCGCCAGCTCCTGTTCCGCGCCCCGATCGATCGGCCGCCCTTCGATCACCTGCGCCAGCCCCTCGTGCAGCCAGCGCGGCGCGCCGCCGCCGCTCTTGCCGGCGATGAAGGCGTGCGCCAGCTCGTGCCGCAGGACGGTGCGCGACCAGTCGTCGAGCCG
>DATKFL010000555.1:0-7588 GCA_035511355.1 Dongiaceae bacterium | reverse complement strand
ACGGCGCGGCGTCGACCCTCGCGCCGCGCCTGTTCGCCGATCTCGGTGCCGAGGTGATCGCCCTCAACGCCTCCCCCGACGGCCGCAACATCAACGAAGGATGCGGCGCGTTGCACCCGGAGGGGCTGGCGGCGGAGGTGGTGCGCCGGGGCGCCTGGCTCGGCCTGGCGTTCGATGGCGACGCCGACCGCTGCCTGCCGGTCGACGCCTCCGGGCGGGTGCTCGACGGCGACTACGTCCTGTTCCTCGCGGCTCGCGACCTGAGGCGCGCCGGGCGGCTGCGCGGCGCCGCGGTGGTCGGCACGGTGATGACCAACCTCTGGCTCGAGCGGGCGCTCGGCGAGGAGGGGGTGAGCGTGCGCCGCGCGCCGGTCGGCGACAAGTACGTCCTCGAGGAGATGCTCCGCGACGGTCTCCTCCTCGGCGGCGAGCAGTCGGGGCACGTCATCTTTCTCGAGCGCTCGACCACCGGCGACGGGATCCTGACCGGGCTGATGCTGGCCGAGCTCCTGCGCCGCGGCGGGATCGACCTCGCCGCCTGGGCGGAGACCGTGCATCCCTGCCCGCAGGTCCTGCGCAACGTCGCGGTGCGCTCCAAGCCGCCGCTCGAGACCCACCCGGTGATCGGCCCCGCCATCCGCGACGAGGCGAAGCGGCTCGGGAGCGCGGCGCGGGTGCTGGTGCGATACTCCGGCACCGAGCCGAAGGCGCGGGTGATGGTGGAGGGCGAGCCGCGCGCGGCGATCGAGGCGGCCGCGGCCCGCCTCGCGCAGGTCATCGAGAAGACTCTGGGTACCGCTTCGCCACAAGGAGAACCACATGCCTGAGCCGGTCCGCCTGGGAGTCAACGTCGATCACGTCGCCACGCTGCGCGAGGCGCGCAAGGCGGCCGAGCCCGACCCGGTGGCGGCGGCGATCCTCGCCGAGCTGGCCGGCGCGGACGGCATCACCGTGCACCTGCGCGGCGACCGGCGGCACATCCAGGATCGCGATCTCGAGGCGCTCCGTCGCACCGTGCGCACCCGGCTGAACCTCGAGATGGCGGCGCAGCCGGCGATGAGCACCATCGCCTCGGCGATCAAGCCGGACCACGCGACCCTGGTCCCCGAGCGGCGCGAGGAGGTGACGACCGAGGGCGGGCTCGACGTCCTCCTGAACCAGGCGCTGGTGCGCAAGACGGTGACCGACCTGCGCGAGGCCGGCATCGCGGTGTCGATCTTCGTCGACCCCGACTACGACCAGATCCGCGCCGTCGCCAAGCTCGAGGTGCGGGCGATCGAGATCAACACCGCCAAGTACTCCGAGGCGCGGCGCGACGACCAGGCGGCCGCCGAGGCCGACAAGGTGGCGGCCGCGGCGCGCGCCGCCGGGAAACTGGGCCTCACCCTCCTCGCCGGGCACGGGCTCGACTTCCGCAACGTGCGGCGGATCGTCGCCATCCCGGAGATCGTCGAACTGAACATCGGGCACTCGATCGTCGCGCGCGCGGCGCTCGTCGGCATGGAGCGCGCGGTGCGCGAGATGAAGGCGCTGCTCGAACGATGAAGCGCTTCCCGGCCTACGATCCGCCCGAGTACGTCGCCTTCCGCCCCGAGCCGGCGGTCCTCGACGAGTACCGCGCCACCCTCGCGCGCCACCCGCAGCGGCGGGCGCTGGTCGCCGCGCTCTCCCCCGCCGCGCTGATCCGGATGTACGAGGGGATGCTGCGCTTCCGGTTGCACGACATCACCCTCAAGCGCTGGGTGCGGCAGGGGGTGATCTCCAAGGCGTGGCTCGGGACCGGGGAGGAGGCGGTGTCGATCGGCACGACGCATGCCCTCGCGCCGGGCGATCTCGTCGGCCCGATGATCCGCAACGCCGGCGCCTGCCACGAGATGGGGATGCCGGTCGCGCAGATGCTCAAGGCCTATCTCGGCACCGCCGACCAGATCACCAGGGGTCGCGACCTGCACACCGGCGACCCGGCGCGCGGCGTGGTGCCGCCGAACTCCTTCATGGCCGGGCTGGTGCCGATCTTCGCCGGGCTCGCCCTGGCGGCGCGCCAGCGCGGCGAAGCCCGTGTCGCCCTCACCTACGTCGGCGACGGCGCCAGCCGGACGGCGTCGTTTCACGAGGGCTTCAACTTCGCGGCGGTGCAGCGCCTGCCGCTCCTGCTCGTCCTGCAGGACAACCAGGTGGCGCTCGGCACCGCGACCGCGCGCCATTCCGCCGGGCGGATGGAGGATCAGGCCTCGGCCTACGGCGTGCCGGGCGCGGTCGCCGACGGCAACAACGTGCTCGACACCTGGGCGGCGGCGCGGCTCGCGGCCGATCGGTGCCGCCGGGGAGATGGTCCGATCATCCTGACCGCGCGCACCTTCCGGATGGGCGGACACGCCACCCACGACGAGGCCGAAGGGCGGGCGCTGTTCGGTGACGCGGTCTTCGCCCACTGGGGCCGGCGCGATCCGATCGGCCAGTTCGAGGCCTGGCTCATCGCCGACGGGCCGGCGCTCGACGGCGCCCGGCGCGCCGATGCGGCGCGTCGCGAGGCCAACAGCGCCGCCCTCGAGGCGGCCGAGGCGCGGGTCACCGAGGAGATCGACGCCGCCGAGCGCGAGGCGCTTCAAAGCCGCAAGGAGAAGATGCCCGAGCCCGAGGACGCGATCCGGGACGTCTATGCCATCCCGGGGACGCCGCATCGGCCGGCGGTGCCGCCACTCCGGACTCCCGGGAAGCCCGCGCCGCGGCCGGCGGCGGGTCGGAAGGTGGCGTCCGGCGGTCGCAGGCGGCTATCATAGGCGGCTGCGCCCGGCCGCTCTCCGGGCGCCTTCAGGAGGAATTGCTCATGGCAGCCGATCGGGGACGCTCGCAGTCCGGGCGGAGCGGCGCGAAGGTGATCGAGGCGCCGGCGGCCGACCTCAAGACCCTCGCAGGGCGCGGCCTCACGCGCGAGACCCTCATCGCGCTCTACCGCAACATGGTCCTGTCGCGGCGGATGGACGACAAGGAGATCGCGCTCAAGCGGCAGAACAAGATCTATTTCCAGATCAGCGGCGCCGGCCACGAGGCGATCCTCACCGCCGCGGCGATGCACCTGAAGCCGGCGCACGACTGGTTCTACCCCTACTATCGCGACCGCGCCCTCTGCCTCTGGCTCGGCATGACCCCGAAGGAGATGTTCCTGCAGGCGGTCGGCGGCGCCGACGATCCCGCCTCGGCCGGGCGGCAGATGCCGAGCCACTGGGGGCACCGGCCGCTGCAGATCGTCTCGCAGTCGAGCCCGACCGGCACCCAGTTCCTGCAGGCGGTCGGTTGCGCCGAGGCGGTGCGCCAGCTCGATCCGAAGAGCGACTCGATCGTCTACGTCTCGGGCGGGGACGGCTCGACCAGCGAAGGGGAGTTCTGGGAGGCGATCAACGCCGCGTCCCTGCGGCGCGCGCCGGTCCTGTTCATGATCACCGACAACGAGTACGCCATCTCGGTGCCGGTCGAGGCGCAGACCGCCGGCGGCAGCATTTCCAAGGCGCTGCGCGGCGTCGAGGGGCTGCGCATCGAGGAGGTCGACGGCTGCGACGCGATCGCCTCGCACGAGACCGTGGCGCGGGCGGTGGCCCACCTGCGCGGCGCGAACCCCGGCCCGGTGCTGGTGCACGCGCACACCATCCGCCCCTACTCGCACTCGCTCTCCGACGACGAGAAGCTGTACCGTCCCGCGCGCGAGCTCCAGGACGAGGTCGCCCGCGACCCGATCACCCGCTTCGCGAAACTGCTGATCGCGTCGAAGGCGGCAGACGAGGCCTTTCTCGAAGCGGTGCGCCAGGAGGTCGACGCCGCCATCGACGCCGCGGCGGCGGAGGCGCTCGCCGCGCCCCTCCCCGATCCGGCGAGCGTCCGGACGCACGTCTTCTCCCCGACCGTCGATCCGACCGGCGACGCCTTCCAGTCGCCGGCGGCGCTCGAGGGCGACCCGAAGACCATGGTCGACCTCCTCAACTTCTGCCTCCGCGACGAAATGACCCGCGACCCGCGCATCGTCGTCTTCGGCGAGGACGTCGCCGACTGCACCCGCGAGGAGTCGCTCGGCGCGGTGAAGGGGAAGGGCGGCGTCTTCAAGGTGACCCACAACCTCCAGCGCCGCTTCGGATCGGGGCGGGTCTTCAACACGCCGCTCGCCGAGGCGATGATCGTCGGCCGGGCGATCGGCATGGCGACGCGCGGTCTCAAGCCGGTGGTCGAGATCCAGTTCTTCGACTACATCTGGCCGGCGATGATGCAGCTCCGCAACGAGTTGGCGGCGATGCGCTGGCGCTCCGGCGGACACTGGTCCTGCCCGATGGTCGTGCGCGTGCCGATCGGCGGGTATCTCCAGGGCGGGGCGGTCTACCACAGCCAGTGCGGCGAGACCCTGTTCACCCACACGCCGGGGATGCGGGTGGTCTTCCCGTCGAACGCGCTCGACGCCAACGGGCTTCTGCGCACCGCCATCCGCTGCGACGACCCCGTCATGTTCCTCGAGCACAAACATCTCTACCGGCAGACCTACAACAAGTCCCCCTACCCCGGGCCGGAGCACATGATCCCGTTCGGCAAGGCGCGCGTCGTGCGACCGGGGACCGACGTCACGGTGATCACCTACGGGGCCCTGGTGGAGCGCGCCTGGCGCGCCGCGCGCGCGCTCGCCGACGAGCGCGGCATCGAGGTCGAGGTGATCGATCTCCGCACCCTGTGGCCGTTCGACTGGGAGGCGATCGCGGCGTCGGTGTCGAAGACCGGCCGGGTCATCGTGGCGCACGAGGACACGCTGTCGTTCGGGTTCGGCGGCGAGATCGCGGCGCGCATCGCCGACGCCCTCTTCGATCACCTCGACGCGCCGGTGCGGCGGGTCGCCGCCGCCGACACCTTCGTCGCCTACGAGCCGGGTCTCGAGGACGCCATCCTGCCGCAGATCGCGGACCTGCGCCGGGCGATGGAAGAGATCGCCGCCTGGTAGGACGCGCTCCGCGGGATGCGGCGCCGGCGGCGCCGCGCCTCACAACCCGCGCGAGGCCAGGGACAGGCCGAAGCCGATGTCGGGGCTGCTGTCGTTGAGCCCGGCGAGGGCCCAGAGCTTCCACGAGCCGCCGGCGTTGTTGCGGAAGACCGCCTCGCCGCGCACCACTTCGTAGTTCCCCACCTCGACGAAGGCGAGCGCGGCGCCGGTCGCATCGTAGAGCGGCACTTCCTTCATGAGCGGGTCGACGGTCTCGTAGTGCACCCGCCAGGCGGAGTGCGCGGTCATCACCCCGAACCCGGCGCGCAGGAGGAGGCGGTCCTGGAAGTCGACGCCGGCGGGCGAGCCGCTGAAGCGATAGGTCGCGCGCCCGAGGATCTGCATCCGCTTGCCGATCGGCTGGATGTAGTCGAACCCGGCGCTGTAGTCGTTCTCGCCGGTGCCGAGACCCTTCGACTCGTCGGCGGTGGCCCACTTGTAGTCGACGTCGAAGGTGAGGGTCGGGCGATTCCCCGCTCCCGACTTCATGATGTAGTTCCTCGACATCACCACGACGTCGCCGAGACCGCCTTCCGAGGTGTCCGGGTCGCTCTCCTGCCAGGGCGGGCGGCCGGGGCCGCCGGCGCCGACCACCGCCGGACCCTCCGGGGTCATGGTCACGAGGCCGGTCCGGCTGATCTGCACGTACGGAACGGTGAACACCAGCTTCGAGGAGGTGCTGCCGAACTCGGCGCTCAGGAAGACGTGGTCGAGATCGACGTCTTCGCCTCCGAGGAAGGGGCCCTGCTCCCTCCCGAGGTCGAACACCACGTCGACGGCCGAGGCGCGCACCTCGGTGATCGCCGGTGCGGCGAGAAGCCCCGCGACGATCGCCAGAAGCCCCGCCCGCCGGCCGCGCATTCCCTGCTGTCGATCGGTCGCACCGAACGTCATCGGGCCACCTCCGGCCGGGATTATGTCAGAGACCTCGGCTATAGTGTCGAAGAGGTCCGCGTCGATGAGAGCGATGCACACGATACGAGTCAGGACTGGCGCGGCCTGCGCGGCAGTCCTCATTTTTCTCGTGCTGGCCCCACCCCCCGTTGTCGCGATCAGCGCCGGTGACGCCCGCACCCGATCCTTCAAGCTGCAGTCCGAGGGAATGAAGCTGCACCGCGAGGGGCACTACCCCGAGGCGATCGCGGCGCTCAAGGAGGCGGTCAACATCCAGTTGAACTCCTTCATGGCCTGGTACTACCTGGGGATCTGCCTGTCGGCCGAGCGGCAGTACACCGACGCGATCGAGCCGCTCAAGATCGCCCTCGACCTCGAGCCCGACTACGTCCAGGCGCACGTCGCGCTCGGCGACGTGCATCTCAAGCTGGGCGAGATCGGCGAGGCGCGCGCCTCCTACCTGCGCGCGCTCGACCAGCAGTCGAACTACGCCGCGGCGCTCGACGGCATGGGGCGCCTCGAGGAGGCGATCGGCAACGACGCCGAGGCCGAGAGCAACTACCGCAAGGCCCTCGAGATCAACGTCGCCTTCGCCGATGCCTACACCCACCTCGGCGAGATGTTCCTCCGCAAGGCGCGCCTGCAGGACGCCACCGATCTCTTCCTGAAGGCGATCACGGTGAAGCCCGACTTCGCCGAGGCCTACACCCGGCTCGGCGTGGCGCTGTCGCGGCAGGGGCGGTTCGACGACGCCATCGCCGCGGCGCGCAAGTCGTTCCAGCTGGCGCCGCGCGACCCCGAGCCGCACATCGCGCTGGCGCGCATCGACCTCGAGATGCAGAACCTCGATCGCGCCGACGCCGAGCTCGAGCAGGCGCTCGCGATCGACCCGGAGAACGTCTACGGGCACCTCCTGCGCGCCGCGCTCGCCAACGCGCGCGGCGAGCCGGATCGCGCCGTCGCCGTCCTCGACGCGCGCCTGAGCCGGCCGATCGAGGATCAGCGCCTCAAGCGACAGGTGGTGGAGGGATTGAAGCGGGCCCGCGGCGACGCCGAAACCCTGAAGACGCTCGAGGCCGCGCTCGCGGCGGCTCCCCAGGATGCCACCGCGCTCGCGGCGCTCGGACGGTTCGAGGCGGGGATCCGGAACGTGACCCGCGCGGCGACCCTCCTCGACGCCGCCGCGGCGGCCGCCCCGCCGGCCGAAGCCGAGGGTCTGCGGATGGAGGCCGGCCTGGCGTCGCTCACCGCGCGGCGCTATCCCGACGCGATCACCCGCTTCGACGCGATCGCCGCCGCGGCCGCCGATCCGGCGCTGCGGCTCGAGGCGACCTTCGACGCCGGCGTGGCCCGCGCCGGAGCGGGCGACGATCGGGGCGCCGAGCAGAACTTCCGCGACTATCTCAAGGCGCGTCCCGACGAGGCGGCGGCGCATCTCTATCTCGGGAACGCGCTCCTGCGCCAGGGTCGGCGCGAGGATGCGCGCCGGGCGTACGAGGCCTACCTCGAGCGCGGCGGCGTCGGCCCGGAGCCGGATCGCGTCCGACTCCTGGTCGCGACGCTTCCCGCGACCGCCGCGCCGGCGGCCGCTCCCCCCGCCGGGTCGCCCGGGGCCCCCGCTCCGGCGGGATCGGCGGGCGGAGGGGGATCGTGAGTCGTCCGTCGCGCCTGGGCCTCGCCGCG
>DATKFL010000554.1:0-10527 GCA_035511355.1 Dongiaceae bacterium | reverse complement strand
GTGAAGGGGATCCTGTTCGACAACCATGTCGGCGCCAACTGGCAGGTCCCGTGGCACCAGGATTTGACCGTGGCGGTGCGGGCCCGGGTCGAGATGGCCGGTTACGGCCCCTGGTCGGTGAAGGCGGGCGTCGTCCACGTGCAGCCGCCGATCGAGGTTCTCGAGCGGATGTTGACGGTTCGGATCCAGCTCGACGGCCGCGGTCAGAGCCATGCCGCGTTGCGCGTGCTTCCCGGTTCGCACCGGCATGGCCAGATCGCCGGCCACTCCGTCCGGGCCGCCCGGGAGCGCTACCCAGAGGTCTCCTGCGCGGTCGCGCGTGGCGGCATCCTCGCCCTTCGGCCGCTGCTCGTGCACGCCTCCTTGAGCGCGCAGACCGCCGCCCGGAGTCGGGTGCTGCACCTGGAATTCGCCGCCTGCGAACTGACCTCGCCGGTGGCGTGGTTCGAACGGTGGCGCTACGCCGCATGACCAGCCCCTCGAAGCTCATCTCGAAAAAAATCGCCGATCTCGGGGACTGGCGCGGTGAAACCCTTGGCAGGATGCGGAAGCTGATCCAGGAGGCGGACCCCGACGTCGTCGAGGAGTTGAAGTGGATGGGCACGCCGGTCTGGTCGCACGACGGCATCATCTGCACCGGCGAAACCTACAAGCAGGTCGTCAAGCTGACCTTCGCGAAGGGAGCGTCCCTCCCGGATCCGGCCCGGCTCTTCAATTCGAGTCTCGACGGCAACGTGCGGCGCGCGATCGACATCCGCGAAGGGGAAGCGGTCGACGCGACCGCCTTCAAGGCATTGGTCCGCCAGGCGGTCGCCCTCAACATCGCCGGGAAGTCGAAACCGAAGTCGAAACCGAAGAAATAGGCGAAGCCCTAGACGCGGGCGGCCGCAACGCTCATCAGCGGGTGACCCGGCGCCGGCGGGCAGGCTTTTTCGCGGCGGCGGCGCGCTTCCCCCGGCCGCCGCCACGGCGCGCCGCGTCGAGCAGGGCGCGCAACGTGCGCCGGCAATCGTCCGGGACCTGGTGCGACGCCAGGCGACGGATCGCATCGCGCGTCTTCTTCAGCGAGACCAGGTACTCCCCGCAGCCGCTGCAACCCGCGAGGTGTCGTTCGAGAGTCGTCACGGCGCCGGGCGCGAGCCCCCCCTCGAGATACTCGGTCAGGAGCCCCACGACGTCCCTGCAATCGCGGATCCGGGTGCGCGGCCGCATCTCTCAGGCGCCTCCGTAAACGTGGCGCTTGACCCGCTCGCGCAGGTAGATCCGGGCGCGGTGCAGGCGGCTCTTCACCGCCGCCACGCTCAGGTGGAGGATCATCGCGACCTCTTCATTGTCGAGCCCCTCCTGATCGCGCAGCAGGAAGACGGTGCGGTACTCCGGCGCCAGTTCGGCGATGAAGCCCCGCAGCAACCCCGCCATCTCCTTGTTGAACAGCACCTCGTCGGCCGCCGGATGCCAGTCGGGGAGGACCGCGACGCGATGGCCGGTGTCGTCGAAGTCCGGCATGTAGTCCTCGATCGGCACCTGCTTCCGAACATGCCGGTCCCGGCGCAGAATCATCAGCGCAGCGTTCACCGCGATCCGGTAGATCCAGGTGGACAGCGACGACTGCCCCTTGAAGCGGGCGATGTTCCGGAAGACGCTCAGGAAAGTTTCCTGCACGGCGTCCTCGGCGTCGTGCTCGTTGTGCGTGAGGCCGCGCGCCAGGGAGTAGATCTTCACCTCGAAGCGGCGCAGGACCTCCTCGTACGCCGCGGCGTCGCCCGCCTTCAGGGCGGCGACGAGGGCACGCTCGCCGGTCATCGCGCCGCGCGCCCGCGGCGGCCGCGCCGCAGCACCCCTTCGTAGACCGACAGCGTCTCCCCGGTCAGCCGATCGGGCGAGAAGCGCGCCCGCACGTCGTCGCTTCCGAGCCGCCCCATCGCCTTCGCCTGCGACCGATCGTCGAGCAGCGTCAGGATCGCCGCCGCGAGCCGCGCCGGGTCGCGCGGCGGAACCACGAGACCGGTCTCCCCCTGCCGGATGATCTCCCTGGCGCCGCCGATGTCGGTCGCGACCACCGGGACGCCGCAGGCGAGGGCCTCCTTGACGACGGTGGGGGAGGCGTCGCAGTCGACCGACGGCAGAACTGAAATATCGAGACCGGCGGTGATCCCGGGCACGTCGTCGCGAAACCCGAGAAAGCGCACCGACTCGGCGACCCCGAGACGCGCCGCGAGGTCCCGGAGCGCCGGCTCGGCGGTGCCGGTGCCGGCGAAGATGAAATTCGTGCCGGGGTGGCGCGCCAGGATCGAGGGCGCGGCGCGCAGCAGGTCGTCCTGCCCCTTGTCGGCCACCAGCCGGCCGACCACACCGACCAGCGGAGCGTCCGGGCTCGCGCCCACCTCGGCGCGGAAGGAAGCACCGTCGACCCCGGGATGAAACCGATCCGGGTGATAGGCGAGCGGCACGACGGCGGTGCGCTCCTCGGTCAGGATGCCGGCCTCGAAGAAACGGCTGTAGCGGTCGAGCACGCTGCGGCTCACCACGATCAACTGATCGACCTGGCGGTAGAGCCAGCGGTTGGCGGCATGCCAGGCCACCCGCTTGGTGTTCATCCGGGTCAGCACGAGGGGCGTGCGCGGCACGGCGCGGCGGCGCGCCAGGACGGCAGTCCAGAGATCCTGCGATCCGTGCGCGTTGATCAGGTCGTAGCCCCCGCCGGCGAGATGCGCGGTGAGGCGGCTGAGATCGCGGAAGGCCGAGGCGATCTCCCGCGGCTTGGCGAAGCGCGCCTCCTCGAAGGTGGCGAGGCCCGCGGCGCGGGCGCGCTCGCCGAGCATCGATCCGGGCGGCACCGCGAGGACCGGCTCGTGGCCGCGCGCCGCGAGCCCCTGCGCCAGCATCAGGATGGCGGTCGGCTGGCCGCCCCAGCCCTTGTGGAAGTTGGCGAGGAGGACCTTCACGGGCGATCGGCGTCGGGCAGCAGCCGGGTGGCGGAGGCGCCCGCGGGGGTCGCCGCGCCCACGCGCTCGTCGTCCTCGACGGGCCGACGGCGCGCCGCGAATTTCAGTTGCAGGTCGTCGAGGAGCGAGTAGCCGGCCGGGACCACGAACAGGGTCATGAAGGTCGACACGGTGATCCCGCCGATGACCGCGAGCGACATCGGGATGCGGGTCTCGGCGCCCGGCCCGAGCGCCAGCGCCGCCGGCACCGCGCCCGCGATCGTCGAGATCGAGGTCATCAGGATCGGCCGCAGCCGGATCGGGCAGGCGCGCAGGAGCGCCGCCTCGCGCGGCAGCCCCTGCCGCCGCAGCTGGTTGGTGAAGTCGACGAGAATGATCGAGTTCTTCTTGGCGATCCCCATCAGGAGGATCAGGCCGATCATCGAGTAGATGTTGAGCGACTGATCGCCGAGCGCCAGCGCCAAAAGCGCCCCCGAGACCGAGAACGGCAGGGCGAGCAGCACGATGATCGGATGGGTGAACGAGTTGAACTGCGACGCCAGGATCATGTAGGCGACCACCAGCCCCAGGACGAGCGCGAAGACCAGGGAGTCGAACGATTCCTGGAACGCCTGCGCCGACCCCGACAGGACCAGCGAGTAGCCTTCCGGGAGCATCTCCCGCCCCATCTTCTGGACGCTGGCCAGCACCTTCGCCTGCGAGGCGCCCGGGGCGAGGTTGGCGAAGATGCCGATGGCGCGGCGCCGGTCGCGGTGCGAGATGATCTGCAGGGTCGGGCGCTCCTCGAGGGTGACGACGTCGCCGAGCCGGACCAGGCCGCCGCTGCCGGTGCGCAGGAGCAGGCGCCGGATGTCGTCGGGGTTGCGCCGCTGATCGGCCTGCAGCCGCACCCGGATGTCGTAGCGCCGGCCGCCGTCCTTGAAGCGCGCCACCCGCGCGCCGCCGATCAGTGTGTTCACGGTCGAGCCGATCGACGCCATGCTGATGCCGAGGTCGGCGGCGCGCTGCCGATCGGGCCGCACCTCGACCTCCGGCATGCCGACCTGGTAGTCGGTGTCGACGTCGGTCACCATCCCGCCCTGGCGCATCCGGTCCATCAGGGCCGACGAGAGCGACGCCAGCTTGTCCCAGTCGGGGCCGAGGATCGCGAGCTCGACCGGAAAGCCGCGCTGCGCCGAGAAGCCCTGCTGCGACAGGTCCTGCATCACCGCCCGGAGCCCCGGGATGGCGTTCAGCTCGCGTCGCGCCAGCCCCATGAACTCCTGCACCGAGAGCTGATGCCCGGTCTCGGGATCGACCGGGCGGTGTCCCTTCGGAAGGAGGGTAACGAAGGCGTTGGCGGTGTTGACGTCGCCCCCCTGACCGAAGCCGCCGACCACCGTGAAGTAGCGGTACACCTCGCCGCGCGAGGCGAGGAAGGCTTCCGCCCTCTGGGTGAGCCGGTCGGTGTAGTCGACCGAGGAGCCGACCGGCGTCTGCAGCCGCATCATGAAGCGCGACAGGTCCTGGGACGGCACCAGCTCCCGGCGCATGAAGGTCAGCACTCCCAGGGAGGCCACGAACACGACGCCGGCGGCGATCATCACCAGCCCGCGGTGCCGGAGCGCCGGGCCGAGCCAGCGGCCGTAGCCGCGCGCCAGCCGATCGAAGAGCCGTTCGATGGCGGCGCCGTAGCGGCCGCGCTTCTCGCTGGTCTCCAGGAACTGCGAGCAGCGCATCGGCGTGAGGGTCAGCGCCTCGAGGAGCGACAAGAGCACCGCGACCGAGATGGTGACCCCGAACTCGAAGAAGAACCGCCCGATGATCCCCTTCATGAAGGCGACCGGCAGGAAGACCGCGGTGATCGCCGCGGTCGCCGCCATCGCCGCGAAGGTGATCTCGCGCGCCCCGACCAGCGCCGCCTCGACCCGGCCGAGGCCCGCTTCGCGGTGCCGCACGATGTTCTCGAGCACCATGATGGCGTCGTCGACGACGATCCCGACCGACAGCGACAGCCCCAGGAGCGTGAAGGTGTTGAGGGTGAAGCCGAAGAAGTACATGCACAGGAAGGTGCCGATGATCGAGGTCGGGATCGCCAGCAGGATGTTGACCGTCGAGGTCCACGACCCGAGGAAGGCCCAGCAGACGAACCCGGTCAGGAGGGCGGCGAGCAGGAGCGAGAACTGGATCTCGTGCACCGCCTCCTCGACGATGGTGGTGCCGTCGAAGTTCACCGCCAGGGTCATGTCCTTGGGGAGGGCGGCGCGCACCTCCTCGAGGCGCGCCTTGACCGCGTGCGCCACGTCGACCGCGTTGGAGCCGCGTTGCTTGCGGATCCCCATGCCGAGCGCCGGCTGGCCGAGGGCGCGCGCGATCCGGCGCTTGTCCTCGAGCCCATCCTCGACCACCGCCACGTCGCCGAGCCGGATCGGGGCGCCGGCGCGCGCCGCGACCACGATCGCCGCCAGTTCCGACACGTCGATCGCCTCGCCCTCGGAGCGCACGTTCATCTCGCGGTCGCCCGATTCGATCCGGCCGGCCGGCACCTCGATGTGCTGGTCCTGGATGGCGGTGACCACGTCGTCGGCCGTCAACCCGTACGACTCCATGCGGCGGGCGTCGAGCCAGACCCGGATGTTGCGCTCGAGGTAGCCGCCCATCGTGACCTCGCCGACGCCGGGGAGGGTCTGGAAGGCGGGCTTCAGGACGTTGCGGATGTATTCGGCCAGCTGCTGCTGCGGCCGGTGGCCGGAGAGGTTGAGCCAGAGGATCGGCTGGTCCTCGGGGTTGGTCTTGGTGATCACCGGCGGATCGATCTCGCGCGGCAGCAGGCGCGCCGCCTGCGCGATGCGGGTCTGCACGTCCTGCAGCGCGAGGTCGATGTCGCGCTTCAGGTCGAACTCCACCGTGAGGCTGGCGCGCCCCTGCTTGGCGGTCGAGGAGATCGAGCGCACCCCCTCGACCGAGACCACCGAGTCTTCGAGGATCTCGATGACGTCGGTCTCGATCACCTCGGGGGAGGCGCCCTCGAGCGTGACCGCGACGTTGAGGACCGGGAAGTCGACGTCGGGGTTCTGGCTGACGCCGAGACGTGCATAGCCGATGGCGCCGAACAGGATCATCGCCGCCATCAGCATCCAGGCGAAGACGTGATTGCGGATCGACAGGTCGGAGAGGGTCATCGCCGCCGGGTCACGACGCCGCGCCGGCCGGGGCGACGGTCACCGGCGCGCCGTCGGAGAGCAGCGACGCGCCGTCGGTGGCGACGGTCACGTCGCGATCGAGGCCGCTCAGGATCTCGACCTCGCCGTCCGGCGTGCGCAGTCCCAGGGTGACCAGACGGCGGCGGGCGACGCCGTCGCGCACCTCGTAGACCACGAATCCCTGATCGGTCGCGAGGACGGCGCGCTCCGGGACCAGGAGGGCATCGCGCCGGGTGGCGACCTCGGCCTTGACCTCGGCGAAGAAGCCGGGCTTGAGGACGCCATCGGGGTCGGCGACCCGGCCGAGGACCTCGACCATGCGGGTCGAGGGGTCGGCCCCCGACGAGACGTGGATGACGGTGGCGGAGAAGATCCGACCGGGCCAGGCCGAGGTCCCGAACGAGACCGTCATCCCCGAGCGCAGCCGCACCGACTGCGGCTCCGAGACCTTGAAGCGCAGCTGGAGATGGCGAGTGTCGATCAGGGTCGCGATCGGATCCTTGTTCTCGACATGCTGGCCGGTCTCGACCGACCGGCTGTTGACGATGCCGCCGACCAGCGGCCGCACGATCGAGCGCCGACGATCCTGCTCGGCCAGTTCCCAGGCCGCCTTCGCCACCGCGGTCGAGGCGCGCAGGCGCTCGGCCTCCTGGCGGGCCCGCTCGACCTCCTCGGTCGAGACCAGGGGCGGCGCATGCGACAGCAGCTCCTCGCGGCGCCGCAGGTCGGAGATGGCGGTCTTCTCCTGTGCCACCGCGGTGTCGTGCTGGGCCTGCGCCCGCTCGGCGAGCAGCCGGTACCGTTCGGGGTCGATGGTCGCCAGCACGGTCGCCGGGGTGACCTGGTCCCCCTCGCGGAAGGCCACCCGGGTGACGATCCCCTCGACCCCGGCCACCACCTGGACCTCCTCCTCGGCCTCGATCGACCCGATGGCGTCGAAGGAGGAGATGACGTCGCGCACCCGGACCGGCGCGGTGGAGATGAACGAGGCGCGGGTCGCGGCGTCACCCGGGGTCGGTGCGGCGGCGGCCGGCGGCGCGCCCGGGGTCGCGGCGGGGGAGGTCGTCGCCGGGTCCGCGCCCGGCGCGGAGGCGGCGGCGGTCGCCGGCCGATCGGGGGCGGCGACGCCGTTGCCGGCGCCGCAGCCGGCCGACGCCAGGAGCGCTGCGCCCGCGAGCAGGGCAGCGCCCGTCCCGACGATCGGACCGGCGTGACGACGGACGAGGCGCGGCATCCCTTCCCCCGGAGTGCGGAGCGTCAGTCTATCGGAGACCGACCCACGGCTCAACCTTGGCGGCGGGAAGGACGGAGGAGCGGGGGCTCAGGCGCGCGCGGCGGCGCTGGCCTTGATCAGGATGGCGGTGATGTTGTCGTCGCCGCCCCGATCGTTGGCGAGATCGATGAGCGCCTTGCAGGCGCGTTGCGGGTCGCCGGCGTTGCGCCGGACCACTTCGAGGATGTCCTCGTCGTCGATCATCGTGGTCAGCCCGTCCGAGCAGAGGAGGATCAGATCGCCCGCCTCGATGTCGTGCTCCACCACGTCGGCGTCGACCTCCTCGGAGGAGCCGACCGCGCGGGTCATGATGTTGCGCGCCGGATGCCGGCGCGCCTCGGCCGGGGTGAGGGTGCCGGCCCGGACCTGCTCGTTGACGAAGGTGTGGTCGTCGGTCAGCTGGGTGATCTCGTCGTCGCGCACGAGGTAGGCGCGGCTGTCGCCGACCGAACCGATGTAGGCGCGCCGTCCCTGGATGTAGGCGAGCACCACGGTCGTTCCCATGCCGCGCATGCTGGCGTCATGGCGCACCGATCGGACGATCTCCTGGTTCGCCATCCGGATCGCGGTGATCACCTTGCGCGCCGGGGCGGGAAGCCCGGCGTCGAAGGTCTGCGTCGTGACTTCCGAGGGGGCGGTCTGATCGGCCTGCGGCGCGCCGGCCATGTGCCGCTCGATCGACTCGACCGCGAGACGCGACGCGACTTCGCCCGCGGCGTGCCCGCCCATGCCGTCGGCGACCACGTACAGGCCGAGGCTGTCGGCGGCGGCGAAGGTGTCCTCGTTCAGCTTGCGCTTGCGGCCGACGTCGCTCAATCCGACGGATCGGATCTCGAGGCGCGAGGCGGACGTCTCAGGCACGCGCGTCCCCGGCGACCCGGGCGCGATCGCGCCGCGTGGCCAGCTCCTCGATGCGGGTGAGGGCCGGCTGGTTGTCCGGCTCCGCGGCCAGGACGGCGCGCAGCTCGTCGATCGCCTCCGCCTCGTGGCCGCACTCGGCGAGCGCGAACCCGAGGTTGAGACGCGACACGATGTAGTCCGGGTTCACCTCGAGCGCCTTGCGGAAGGAGGCGACCGCCTCGTCCCACTGCTCCTGCTCGCCGCACGCGACCCCGAGGAAGTTGTGCACGTCGGCGAAGTCGGTGCGGCACTCGACCGCGAGGCGGAGCGCCTCGGCGGCGGCGGGGAACTTCCCCTCGCGCAGGCTCCTGAGCCCCCGGCGGAAATGGAACTCGAACGACTCGGGGCGCCGCATGAAGGCGCGCTGCATGGCGTCGCGCGCGCCGTCGAGGTCGCCGCGCTCGAGACAACCGCGACCGGTGGCGTACGGTCCGTCGATGCCGCGCACCGCGAGATCGCGCACGGCCTCGAACTCGCCCGTCGCCGCGGCGGCGTCGCCCTTCTTGAGGAGGAGGAGGGCCAGCTGCACCCGCGCCTCCATGTAATCGGGGTTCAGGTCGACCGCGCGGCGGAAGGCCTGGATGGCGTCGCCGTCGAGCCCGTACCGGGCGCACAACGCCCCCAGCCGATAGTGCAGATCGGGGTAGTCGGGGGTCATCGAGAGCGCCTGCCGGTAGGCCTCGGCCGCCTTTTCCATCTCGTTCGCATCCTCGCACCGCTCCGCCAGGCCGATCGTGGCCTGGGTCAGATAGTACAACGCCATGCGCCGATCCGGGTCGGTGATGTCGGGGGCCTGGAGCGCCTTGGTGAGATAGTCGAGCGCCTGCTGCGTCTCGCCGCGATCGTGATGATAGATGCCGGACTTGAGCTGGTAGTTCCCCAGGAGGTTGCGGATCGACTTCAGGAAGCGCATCAGTGGGCCTTCTTGTAGGCGGCCTTCGGTGGCTGGGTCCGGACAAGGTAGAGATTACGTGCGTTCCGGCGCACCAGTTCCGCGACGTTCTTGTCGCCGGCGATGATCTTGAGGTCGCGGGTGCCCAGCCGGGCGAGGAACTGCAGCGTCAGGCCGGGCGGTGTCTTGGGGTTCTTCGCCAGGTTCAGGACGACGGCGTAGGTCTTGGTCCACTCGCGATTCGAGGCGATCTGACGCATGAGGTCCTCGTGCAGGTTGCGCATCGCGGCGTAGCGGGTGATCTCGGTGTCGCTCAGGCGCGGGTTCTTCAGGACCGACATCGACACCAGCCTCGAGGTGTCGCGGATGAGGATGGCGCGCTCCTCGCCGCTCCCCTTCATCGCCAGGAGCTGCCGCTCGGCCACGTTGAGCCGCATGATCCTCTGATACGCGTCGGTGCGCTGCAGCGCCTCCTCGGAGAGCTCCTCGTAGACCGGCTCGCCCTCCGGGCCGGCGCCCTCCGGCGGCGGTTCGGCTCCTTCGGGGAGGGCCTCCGCGCCTGCGGGAGCCGCCGCGGCGGCGGGGTCGGGAACCGGCTCGGGAGTCGGCGCGGGGACGGCGGCCGCGGGCCCGGTCGAGGCGCGGAACGCCGACTGCTTGATCAGGTCGCTCTCCAGCTCGGCCAGGCGTCGGCGATCGCCCGGGCTGAGGCGCGGGTTGGCGCGCAGGGCCGCGAGCAGCGGCGGATGGCTCACGACGCGGGTCTCGTTCGTGACGATCAGGTTCAGGCTGACCGCGTCGCTCTTCGTCGCCAGGTCGATGAGCGTGGCGTCGGCGACCGCGGGGTGCGCGATCACGATCGCCAGGCACTCCTCGGTCAGGGCGCTCGAGGAGGCGAAGTGATCGAGAACCTCCGGCGCGCAGCGCGGGTCGCGCAGGATGCCCGGCAGCGCGTCGTGTCCGAGGCGCTGGAGCGACTCGCGCGCCGCCGCCGCGATCGGGGCGCTCGGGTCGGCGAGCAGGCGAACCTGGATCTCGACGAGATCGGCGCCGGGGAGCGGCAGGGAGCCGCGCGCGGCGCTGAGGCGCAGCGCCTCGGGGGTCTCGGGCGCGAGGATCCGCTCGACCAGCGGATGCCGTCCCGGCGGCGTGGCCGCGGCGCGCTCAGCGGCGCCCATTCAATCCTCCGGCTGCCGGGGGGCAGATGGCGGCCGCGTTCTCGGCGCGGATCACGAATCCCTTCATCTCGTAGCCGTTCTCGGCCGGCGTGTTGCAGCGCGCGCCGTCGACCAGGAGGCGGACGGCGCCTCCGTCGGTGACGCTCACCTTCACCGC
>DATKFL010000553.1:0-7100 GCA_035511355.1 Dongiaceae bacterium | reverse complement strand
GATAGGCGGTCGCCACCGTGCCGGTGAGGAAGGCCGTTTCGAGCCGGGCCGCCGGCCGCCCCCGCCCCACGACCCGCTCGAGGATGAAGAAAACCAGCACGGAGAGCAGGGCGACGCGCGAACCGAGGTAGCTGTACAGGCACAACCCCAGGGCCACGCCGGCGACGTACGCCGCGAGCGGTCGTCCGCGCCGGAGGGCGAGGAGCAGGAGCCCGAGGGCGATGGTGAAGGTCATCACCATGAAGGAGGCGTCCCAGCCGTAGCGGCTGAGACGGACGGGCCAGTGCCCCGTGGCGAAGAGAAGACCGGTCGCGAGGGCGACCGGCGGGTCGAACAGGAGCCCCGCGGTCAGGAACAGCGCACCGGCAGCGACGATCCCGGGAAGGACCGAGAGCATCTTCATCCCGACGAAGCCGCTGCCGAAGATCTTGAGGAGCAGCAGATCGAAGTACAGATAGAGGTGCGTGGTCTCGACCCACCCGGCGCGTGCCAGCGGCGTCTGTCCGAAGAGATCGAAGGGGCGGTGCAGGAGATCGAGGCTGTGCTGCAGCGTCAGGATCTCGTCCACGTACGGCCCGAGGGGCAGCCCGCCGATCCCGTAGAGGCGCGCGGCGGCGGCGACCGCCAGGACCAGGAGGAGACCGGCGATCGGGAATTCCCGCGGCGCCAGGGTCCGGACGGCCGCTTCGACGCGCGGCGATCGGAAATGCCGGGCCCCGAGGGCCAGGACGACGAGCCAGGGGATCGGCGCCCAGGGCTGCCGGAGCCCCGCACAGGTCGCGGCGACGGCGCAGGCGACGATCGCCGCGACGATCAGGGACCTCGGCGCGCCCGACGGGGCGGCCCGGGGATCAGGAGGGATGCGGGACACCCGGCTTCCACTTGATGTTGCATCCGAGGCTCGGCTTCTGGTCGGTCGCGACCGGGCGCCCGGCGAGCGCCGCCGCGACCGCGCCGCGGAGATCGGCCCCGGTCACCGGCAGGTCGTTGCCCGGCCGGCTGTCGTCCATCTGGCCGCGGTAGATCAGCCGGCGCGCGCGGTCGTACAGGAAGAAGTCGGGGGTGCAGGCGGCGTCGTAGGCGCGCGCCACCGACTGGGTGGCGTCGAAGAGATACGGGAAGGTGTACCCGGCAGCGGCGGCTTCGATCTTCATCCTGGCGGGCGCATCGTCGGGGTAGGCGTCGGCGTCGTTGCTGTTGATCGCGACGACCGCGACCTGCTGCGCCTGCAGGTCGCGCCCGAGCCGCGCCAGCCCGTCGCGCACGTGCTGGACGTAGGGGCAGTGATTGCAGATGAACATCACCAGGAGCAGCGGCGCGTCGGCGAACTCCGCGAGGCTGCGCGTCCTGCCGTCGAGGTCGGGAAGCGCGAAGCCGGGTGCCGGCGTTCCGAGCGGGCGCATCGTCGAGGGGGTGCGGGCCATCGGTTCCTCCTAGGGGACGAAGCGCCTGAGGTGCTCGGTCCAGTGCGGCCAGTCATGCCCGTTCACCCCCTGCCAGAGCTCGGAGTGCACCGGGATCCCCTTCGACCGGAGCAGGTCCGGAAAGGTGCGCGTCTGGTCGGCGAGGGCGTCCTGCTCGCCGGTGGCAATCACGATCCCCATCGGGCGCACCCGATCGACCCACTCCGGCGGGTAGTTCGCGACGTAGGCGCTCGGGCAGTGGAAGTAGCAGATCTCGTCCCAGTAGCCGTCGAGCCAGCGATGGATGTCGAAGATGCCCGAGAACGCGACCACGCGCGCGACCATCTCCGGATGCCGGAGGGCGAAGTTGACCGCGTGATAGGCGCCGAACGAGGCGCCGTAGGCGATCAGGTCGGACCGCTCCGCGCGCTTGCGGATGAACGGCACCGCCTCGTCGGCGAGGTAGCGGTCGTAGGCGTCATGCCGCCGCACCCGATCGCGCGGGTGCGCCCCCTTGTTGTAGAACGCCTCGGCGTCCACGCCGTCGACGCAGCAGACCTGGATCTGCCCCTGGTCGACCTTGTCGGCGAGCCCCGGGAGAAGACCGAAATCCTCGTTCTGGTTCTCGTGCCCGAGCGAGGTCGGGAAGGCGAGCACCGGCCGGCCCCACTGGCCGTACCAGAACAGCGACATCGTCCGGCCGAGGGCCGGAGAGTGCCAGGCGTGCGACGTGCGGTGCATGCGGCCAACCTCCGCGCCGGCGCGCGGGGCGCGGGCGACCTTTGATATAGTACGTCGCCGCCAGCACCACAGGGACAAGGACTTTCGAGGGGATCCGCATGACCCGGACCGTCGGTCTGTTGTACGGACAGGAACGCACCTTCCCGCCCGCCCTCGCCGCCGAGATCAACCGCCGTGGCGAAGGGCGCGTGGTCGCCGAGCCGGTCCGCCTGAACGCGCAACGCCAGGACCGGCTGACCCGCTATGACGTCGTCCTCGACCGGATCAGCCACGAGGTGCCGTTCTACCGCACCTGGCTCAAGGCGGCGGCCGCCGACGGCGTGCAGGTGATCAACAACCCGTTCTGGTGGAGCGCCGACGACAAGTTCCTCTGCAACGTCATCGCGCAGGCGGCCGGGGTGGCGGTGCCGAAGACCTTCCTCCTGCCGCACAAGCAGCATCCGCCCAACACCGCCGCCGAGTCGTTCACCAACCTCGCCTACCCGATCGACTGGCCGGGGGTGTTCGCGCACCTGGGCTTCCCGATCTTCATGAAGCCGGCGTACGGCGGCGGCTGGAAGGACGTCTACAAGATCGACAACGAGGCGGAGTTCTTCGCGGCGTACGACAAGTCGCACTCCCTCACGATGATGGCCCAGGAGGCGATCGAGTTCACCGAGTACTACCGCTGCTACGGCATCGGGCGCGAGACCGTGCGGGTGATGCGCTACGACCCGAAGGCCCCGTTCGAGGCGCGCTACGTCAGGAACCCGTCGCCGACCGTGCCGGGCCTGCTCGAGCGGATCGAGCGCGACGCGCTGACGCTGTGCCGCGAGCTGGGGTACGACTTCAACACCGTCGAGTTCGCGGTGCGCGACGGCGTGCCGTACGCCATCGACTTCATGAACCCGGCGCCCGACTGCGATTCGTTCTCGGTCGGTCCCGACAACTTCGCCTGGGTCCTGCAGCACGCGGCCGAGCTGCTGATCGATCGGGCGCTCCGGCCGCGGCCGCTCGAGGTGACCGGCGACTGGCCGCGGCGCGCGGCCGCCCGCCGTGCCGCCCCGCCGGCCCCGACGCGCCCCGCCGCCACCCCCGCACCGCCGGCGCCGGAGCGGCCCGCCGGTCGCGGCGCCGCGAAGCGCGCCTGAGCCCCGCGATGTCCGGTCGCCCCTCGTTCAACATCGGCATCGAGGAGGAGTTCCAGGTCATCGACCCGGAGACCCGGGAGCTCCGCTCGCACATCGCCGAGATCTTCGAGGCGGGGAAGGCGGAGCTCAAGGATCGGATGAAGCCGGAGCTGCATCAGCCGGTGGTCGAGATCGCGACCGACGTCTGCGGCGACATCCAGCAGGCGGCCCGCGAGGTGGTGGCGACCCGATCGCACATCGCCCGCCTCGCCCGCGCCAACGGCCTGCGGATCGCCGCCGCCGGCACCCACCCCTTCTCGCACTGGGCGACGGTCGGGATCACCGGCGGCAACCCGCGCTACGACCGCCTGGTCGAGGAGCTGCAGATGGTGGCGCGCGCCAACCTCATCTTCGGCCTGCACGTGCACATCGGGGTCGAGGACCGCGAGGCGCGCATCCGGATCATGAACCAGGCGCGCTACTTCCTGCCGCACGTCCTGGCGCTGGCGGTGAACTCGCCCTTCTGGCTCGGCCGCGACACCGGATGGATGTCGTACCGCTGCAAGGTGTTCGACAAGTTCCCGCGCACCAACATCCCGGACTTCTTCAACTCGTACGGCGAGTTCCAGGCCTACGTCGACCTCCTGGTGAAGACCCGGTGCGTCATCGACGGGCGCCAGATCTGGTGGGACGTGCGGCCGCACGTCCTCTACCCGACCCTCGAGTACCGCATCTGCGACATCCCGATGCGCGCCGAGGAGACCCTCGCGATCGCCGCGCTGTTCCAGGCGATCACCGCGAAGCTCTGGAAGCTGGGGAGCGGCAACCTGACCTTCCGGCCGTACCGGCGGGCGCTGATCATGGAGAACAAGTGGCGGGCGGCGCGCTGGGGTCTCGGCGGCCGCCTGATCGATTTCGGCAAGGAGGAGGAGGTGGAGGTGCGCTCGCTGGTGGGGGAACTCCTGGAATTCGTCGACGACGTGGTGGACGAACTCGGTTCGCGCGACGCGATCGCGTACGTCACGACCATCCTCGAGCGCGGCACCGGCGCCGACCGGCAGCTGGCGGTCTACCGCGACACCGGCGACCTCAAGAAGGTGATGGACTACGTGGTCGAGGAGACCGAGTCGGGTCTCGATCTCGCCCCGCCGCGCGCCGCGCGGTCGGCGCCCGAGGCGCGCGCATGAGCGCCGCCGTCGGCACCCGCGACCTCGCCGCCGTCGCCTTCGATCCCGATTTCATCCCCGGGGCGAAGAGCGCCGTGTTCACCTGCCTGCGGGTGGTGACCGGGGAGCGCGTCGTCCTGATCACCGACGAGGAGGCGCTCGGGATCGGCGCCGCGCTGTACCAGCAGTTCGCCGCCGCCGGCGCGGCGGTCGACGCCTTCGTGCTCGAGGACCTGGCGCCGCGGCCGCTCACCGGTTTCCCGGAGCCGATCGCCGCGGCGATGCGGCGGGCGACGGTCTCCTGCTTCGCCGCCTCGGCGCAGCCCGGGGAGCTCCGGGCGCGCATCGCGATGACCGCGGTGGCGAACGAGAAGAAGCTGCGGCACGCCCACATGGTCAACATCACGCCGCGCATCATGCGCGAGGGGATGCGCGCCGACTTCGCCAAGGTCGATGCCTTGTCGCGCTGGGTCTTCGCGCGCGCGGTCGGCGCGAAGCGGCTCCTCGCGACCACGCCGGCCGGGACCCGCATCGAGGCGACCTTCGACCCCGCCATCCGCTGGCTCAAGACCTCAGGGATCATCTCGGCCGACAAATGGTCGAACCTTCCCGGGGGCGAGGTGCTGACCGCGCCGGGGCGGGTCGACGGGGTCTACGTCGTCGACGGCGTCCTCGGCGACTGGCTGGCGCCGAAGTACGGCGACATGAGCCGGCACCCGCTGACGGTCACGATCGAGGCGTCGCGCATCAAGGACGTCGCCTGCGATCGGCCCGAGATCGTCGCCGACTTCCGCGCCTACACCACGACCGACGAGAACAGCGACCGGGTCGGCGAGCTGGCGCTCGGCACCAACCTCGCGGTGCGCGACGTCATCGGGCAGATCCTCCAGGACGAGAAGATCCCCGGGATGCACCTGGCCTTCGGGCATCCCTACAGCGAGCATACCGGGGCCGACTGGCGCTCCACGACGCACCTCGACATCGTCGGGCGGCATTTCGACGTGGCGTTCGACGGGGTGCCGATCATGCGCGACAGCCGGTTCCTGGTCGACACCGACACGTTGACCTGATCGCGCTCCATGGACGGTCGACTCAGGGCCCTGTTCAACGCGCATTACTCCGACGCCCTGTACGCGCGCATGAGCGCGCTGATGGACCGGCGTCTCGAGACCCCGCGCTTCGAGTTCCGGCTCGCCGAGACGCCGCTCTTCCTGCCGGCCGCGCTCCGGGACCGCTGCGCCGCGGCGGCCGACGAGATCCTCGACCGGATCGCCGACCCCCGGGTCATCGCCGCCTGCCAGGAGGCGATTCCCGAGCGCTACCGCGCGCCGCGCCCCGACGACCTGCCGCACTTTCTCGCCATCGACCTGGCGATCGTGCGCGACCCCGACGGATCGCTCGCGCCGCGGCTCATCGAGCTGCAGGGCTTCTCGTCGCTGTACGGCATGCAGATGGTGCAGAGCGGCATCTGGAGCGAAGTCTGCTCCGGCATCCCGGGGATGCCGCCGGCGTTCACGGCGCTGTTCTCGGGGCTCACGCCGGAGTCGTACCTGGCGCTCCTCAGACGGACCATCCTCGCCGACGCGCAGCCCGAAGAGGTGATCCTTCTCGACCTCGACCCGGAAAACCAGAAGACGGTCCCCGACTTCCGGGCCACGGCGCGGCTTCTCGGGGTGCGCGCCGTCTGCGTCAGCGATCTGAAGCGCGAGGGGCGGCGGCTGTTCGCGCCGGCGCCCGGCGCGGCGGGCACGATGATCCCGGTGCGCCGCATCCTGCACCGCGTGGTGTTCGACGAGCTCGATCGCCGGCGGGTGCCGATGTGCTTCGACTATCGCGACGACCTCGACGTCGTCTGGGCGGCGCACCCGAACTGGTACTGGGTCTGGTCGAAGTTCACCCTGCCGTTCATCGATCACCCGGCGGCGCCGCGCGCCTGGCGCCTGTCGCAGCTCGACCGTCTCCCGGAGGATCTGGACCGCTTCATCCTGAAGCCGATCTTCTCGTTCGCGGGGCGCGGCGTCCTGGTCGACGTCGACCGCAAGGCGCTCGACGCGATCCCGGATTCCGAGCGGCCGCACTACCTCCTCCAGGAGAAGGTCACGTACGCGCCGGCCCTCGTGGCCCCCGACGGCAGCGGCGTCAAGGCCGAGGTGCGGATGATGTTCCTCCGCCCGGACGGCGCGCCGCGCATGACCCTGGCGGTCAACCTCGCGCGCCTGTCGCGCGGCAAGATGCACGGCGTCGATCACAACAAGGGCCTGAGCTGGGTCGGCTCCTCGGTCGGCATCTGGCCGGACGAGGGCGCCGCCGGCGCGGGGGCGGCGCGATGACCGCCTGCGCCCTGTGCGGGCGACCCGCCGCGCGCGCGGTCCTCGCCGAGGCCGGCTGGATGCCGCCGAACGCGCGCGCCCGGATGGAGAGCGAGCATCCCGCCTGGCGCCGCGAGGACGGCGCCTGTCCCGCCTGCGTGCAGGAGATCCTGCTCGAGGTGCTGTACGAGCAGGGTGACGCGGCGCTGCACGAGGAGATCCAGGCGGCCTGGCCGCTCGACCCGAAGGCGGCGTTCGGGGCGCTGCCGACGCCGCTCCGGATGCACGCCGACCCGCGGGTCAGCGGCTACGGCGTGACCCTGGCGGTCAACCTCGCGCGCCTGTCGCGCGGCAAGATGCACGGCGTCGATC
>DATKFL010000552.1:0-12098 GCA_035511355.1 Dongiaceae bacterium | reverse complement strand
CCTGCCTGCTCGACGCCAATCTCCTCGCCTTCGCCCGGGAGGGAACGCTCCCGCCCGGCTCGACCCGCGTCCTCGCCACCACCCCGCCCTTCGATCACTGCAACCTCACGGTGTTCGACGACGCGCCTCCGAAGGACCTCGATCGGTTCCTGACCCTGCTCCTCGGGATGTCGTACGACGATCCGGTGGCGCGGCCGCTGCTCGATCTCGAGGGGTTGAAGCGCTGGCTGCCGGGGCGGGTCGAGGGGTACTCGCAGCTCAATCGCGCCGTCGATCGGTTCGCCACCCTCGACGCCTGGCTGGCGCAGGTGAGCCGGTGACCGACCCGGGCGGCCACGGCCCGGCGCCCCGGGTCGATCTCGGCGGGCTCGGGCTCGATCGCGGCGGCCACCTGCTGCTGAAGCGCGCGTTGCGGTTGCTGCCGGCCGGCGGCCGCCTCGAGGTGAGCGGCGCCAGCCCCGACCTCACGACCCATCTGCGCGGCTGGTGCCGGTCCCAGGGACACCGCCTGGATCTCGCGGCGCCGTCGGTCGCCGGGGCGGCGGGTGACGCGGTCGTGGCCTCGATCACCCGCGGGCCGGCCGGGACCGGTCGATGGCGTGGCGCCGAGCCGGCCGGGGCGAGCGACCCGGCGCTGCCCGGAGCGGTGGCGGAGCATCCCTCGCCGCGCTGGGGGCTGGCGGCGCGCGGCGCGCGCGTCGAACCGGGCGGCCCGGAGTTCGCGTTCCCGCTCGATCGCAAGGAGGTGGTCTGGGCGGAGGAGGCGGCCGCCCTGTACGCGCAGGCCGCCGCGGCGCAGTGGGACCCGGCGCGCGCCATCGACTGGAGCGCGGCGATCACCCACCCGGACGACGTCGAAGAGGCGGTGGTCCAGGTGATGACCTATCTGATCGAGAACGAGATGGCGGCGCTGGTCATCCCGGCCGCGTTCCTGGCGCGCATCCATCCGCACTTCCGCGAGGTGGTGCAGCTCCTGGCAATCCAGGCGGCCGACGAGGCGCGGCATGTCGAAGTCTTCACCCGACGCGCGCTCCTGCGCCGCGGGGAGCTCGGCCTGTCCACCGCCGGCGGACAGGCGTCGCTCAAGACCCTCCTCGACGAGCCCGATTTCGCGCTCGCGTCGTTCCTGCTGTCGGTCCTCGGGGAGGGTTCGTTCCTGTCGCTCCTGCGCTTTCTCGACGCCAACGCCCCCGATCCGGTCACCCGCCAGGTGGCGCGCCTGGCGGCGCAGGATGAGGCGCGCCACGTCGCCTTCGGCCTCGCCCACCTCGAGCGGCACGCCGCCGCCGACCCGGGACTGCGGGGACGGCTCGCCGCAGCGGTGACCCGGCGGCACGACGCCCTGCGGCAGACCGCCGGACTGAACGAGGAAGTGTTCGACGCGCTGGTCGTGCTGGCCGCCGGATCGTGGGAGCCGGCTGCTCTCGCCGCGGGGTTCGATCGGGTCGTCGGGTTGCAGCACGACATGGACACCGGCCGCCGCCGGCGCCTCGAGCGGCTCGGCTTTGCGCCGCCGGATGCCGAGGCGCTCTCCGCCCTGCACACCCGGAACTTCATGTAGGCCTCGGCGTTCGCCCCGGCCTAGACGATCAGGAGATCGGTGTAGGCCTGCGGGTCGACGTCGAGCGCCGCGTGCAGGTCGTCGAGTTCGCGCAGCGGTCGCAGCGCGCCGCGATCTCCCGTGACGTCCCCGGCGGTGAGGATGCGCTGCAGATCGACGAAGCCCCGGTACCCCGCGAGTCGATCGCGGAAGAGCGCGAAGCCGCCCGCGCGCCGCATGCCGTACGGCCAGAACTCCGAGACAATCGGCACCCGCGCGGCGAGAAGGGCGCTCGCTCCCTGGAGCACCACCCCTTCGTAACCCTGGGTGTCCATCCAGATCAGCAGGCGCTTGCCGGGCTGCGGCGCCACCAGGCGGTCGAGGCGGGTCGATCGAATCGGGATGGTCCGGCGCGCCGACTCGCCGAACGCGCCGTCGTCACGGCTGACGGCGATCCGGTGGTCGCCCTGGTTGTCGTGCGACAGCTCGAGCGCCAGGGTCTCCTCGTCGGCGCCGCCGACGGCGCACTCGTGCACGGTGACGCGGCCGTCCACCCGGTTGAGCGCGAGATTGGCGCGCAGGAGGAGACAGTTTCCCGGGTGCGGCTCGATCGCCACGGCCGCCGGGACCAGGCCTCGCGCCACGGCCGGGATGGAGACCGTGCCGATGTTGGCGCCCACGTCGATCAGGAGATCGACCTCGCCCAAGGCGGAGTGCCGGCGCAGGAGCTGGAGCGCCCGCTCGAACTTGTCGAATTCATACTCGCCGGTGACGAAAACGCTCCGGCCGATCGCCTGGTCGCGGCACGGCACGAGGTAGCGCTCGCGACCGAGGTCCGCGAAGGCATAGTCCCGGCCCGGGGCCTCGCCGAGCAACTTGAAGATCCGCGCCCGGATCTTCGGGTCGTCGGTGTTCAGGACCCGCGTCGCCAGGAAGCGCAGCACCCGTTTCGAGGTGACCGCCCTCCACCACAGGCGCTCCCGAAGGCCGGCGCGGCCCGGGACGGGGGACGACGTGGAATCCTGCACGCGCACCTCCCTGTGCACTCGGCGGGGAGCCTAGCATGGGGCCCGCGCCCTTGATCGCCCGCGAGCCGTTCCTGTAGGCTCTCGGGCATCATGACAAACTCTGCCGCTTCGCCGGAGGCCCGCCTCTGGGCCGAACGGGCGCGCGCCCTGCGCCCCTATATCGTCGACCTGACGCTCCGGATCTGCCGCGAGCGCACGGTCAACTACATGGCCGAGGACTTCCCCGGCGGCGGCCCCGACGGCATGGAGTCGCCGGGGATGGAGTCGCGCGTCGTGCGCATCCTCGAGGAAGAGCTCCGGCGGCTGGGGCTCAAATGGACGACGCACGCGCAGGTGCCCGGCCGCGAGAGCCTCCTGACGTCGGTCGGTCGCAAGGAGCCGGGGTACCGGCAGATGCTGGTTCTCCTGCACAGCGACACGGTTCCGAGCGGCGCGCCGTCGGACTGGAAGTTTCCGCCCTTCGAACCGTTCGAGCGCGACGGAAAGCTGTACGGGCGCGGGGTGCTCGACGACAAGGGGCCGCTGGCGGCGTCGTTCGCGGCGCTCCGGCTCCTGAAGGAGCATGCCCCCGAAATCCCGGGGGCCTTCACCTTCGGCGCGGTGGGGGACGAGGAGGTCGGCATCGGCGTCGGCCTGCCGTTCCTGATCGAGAGCGGCGTCATCACCTGCACCGACGCGGTGATTCCGGACATCGCCGGCAACATGCGCGAGATCAACGTCGCCGAGAAAGGGCGCGCGCTCCTCAAGGTGCGCGCCCGCGGCAAACAGGCGCACGCGATGGAGCCGGCCAAGGGCGTGAACGCGATCAGCGCCCTGGCGCGCGCCCTGCTCGCGATCGAGAAGCACCCGCTGGCGCACAAGAGCCATCCGATCCTCGGCGGCCCGACGCTCAACATCGGCCTGGCGCGCGGCGGCGTGGCCCCGAACGCGGTGCCGGCCGACGCCGAAGCGACGCTCGACATCCGCTACGTCCCGGGGCAGACGGCGGAGGGAATCCGCGCCGAGCTCCAGAAGGTCGCGGAGGCGGCTCTCGCCGGTGGCGGAGCCGCGGCCGGCGGCCTCCCGGGCGCCGGCGTGGTGGTCGAGATCATCCAGGAGGCCCTGCCGTGCGAGGTCTCGCCCGAGGCGCCGATCGTCAAGCGTCTCCTGCGGCACGCTCCCGCCGCCAAGGTCATCGGCAGCGGCGGCGGCACCTTCGCCAAGGATCTCGTCCTGATGGGGGTCGACGCGGTCGGCTGGGCGCCGGGGGACGAGGAGACCTACCACCAGCCGAACGAGGAGATCGAGATCGAGCAGCTCGTGGTCTTCGCCGGCCGGCTCGCGGCCCTGGCGGTCGAGATCGCCTCCGAGAAGGTCGATGCGCCGAGGTGACGCCGGCTTCCTGGTCGGGCTCGGGATGCTATTCCTGGGCGTCGCGCCGACGCACGCGGCGGGCGCCGGCGAGCCGGACAAGCCGGCCGTCGCGACGCCGTCCGACGATGCCACGACGCACCACCCGTTCAACGATGCCGCCCGGTGGTCGACGATCTTCGACGACCCGTCGCGGGACGCCTGGCAGAAGCCGGACCTGGTCGTCGACGCGCTCCGGATCAAGCCGGGGATGATGGTCGCGGACCTCGGCGCCGGCACCGGCTACTTCACCGGCCAACTGTCGCGCGCGGTCGGCGATCGCGGCGTCGTGCTCGCCATCGACCCGGAGCCCGACATGGCGCGTCACCTCGGCGAGCGCGCGCGCAAGGAGGGTCTGCGGAACGTCGTCCCGGTCCTGGCGCTGTTCAGCGATCCGTTCCTGCCGCCCGGTCGCGTCGATCGGGTTCTCATCGTCGACACCTATCACCACATCGACGATCGGCAGGAGTATTTCCGGCGCCTGCGCACCGCCCTCGCGCCGGGCGGCCAGGTGGCCATCGTCGACTTCCACAAGAAGCCGCTGCCGGTCGGCCCGCCGCCGGAGCACAAGCTCGAACGCGCCACGGTGCTCGCCGAGATGACCGCCGCCGGCTGGCGACTCGCGCGCGAGGTCACCGACCTTCCGTACCAGTACTTCCTCATCTTCGAGCCGGGATCGGCCGGCGGAGCGACTTCATGATCACGACCGGCGATTTCAAGCGCGGCCTGGCGATCCTGCACGAGGGGAAGCCCTGGGTCATCGTGGACTACAGCGTGCAGACCCCCTCGGCGCGCGGCGCGGCGACGCTGGTGCGGGTCAAGGGGCGCAATGTCCTGAACGGCCAGGTGCTCGACATGACCTTCAAGTCGGGCGACAAGTTCGAGGTCCCCGATCTGGAGAAACGCAAGATCTCCTTTCTCTACCAGGAGGGGGACGACTTCCATTTCATGGACGACGTCTCGTTCGAGCAGTTCCACATGAACCGCGACGGACTGGGCGACGTGGTGCGCTGGCTGATCGAAGGGATCGTCCTGACCTCGATCGTGTTCGAAGGGCGCGTGGCCGGGGTCGAGCTGCCGCAGTTCGTCGAGTACGAGGTGACCGAGACCGGTCCGGGCGGCCGCTCGGACATGGCGAGCGGCAAGGTGACCAAGCCGGCGACGCTGCAGAACGGCACCGGCATCCGCGTCCCGGTCTATCTCGAGGCGGGGGAGCGGGTGCTGGTCGACACCACGACCGGCGAGTTCGTGAAGCGGGTGCAGGACAAGGGGTGAACCCGATGGGGGTGAAGCCGATGACGCTGAAGCCGGGAACAATGACCCGCAGGCAGGCCGGGCGGCTCCTGCTCGCCGCGCCCGTGGTGGCGGCGGTGTCGAACGGGCTCCTTCGATCGCGCCCGGCGCAGGCTGCGGATGCCGCGGCCGACGCGCCTCCGCCGCCCGCCGATTCGGCGGTCGGCAAGTTTCTCGCGAAGCAGGAGCCGGGTCTGAACGGCGATCAGAAGGACAAGGTGCGCAAGGACGTCGCCGGGCTCGAGCAGGCGCTCCAGACGCTCCGCGACTTCCCGCTTTCGAACGACGTCCCGCCCGCCGGGACGTTCCGGGCGATGAAGAGCCGCCGCGGCGGGAATCGCGGCGCCGCCGGTGAACGTCGATGAAGGCCGACGATCTCCTCTTCCAGCCGGTCAGCGAGCTGGGGCGGCTCCTGCGCGCCCGGAAGACCACGCCGCTCGAGCTGACGCGGGCCTGCCTCGATCGGATCGAGGCGCTCGATTCGACGTTGCACGCGTTCGTCACGGTCACCGCCGACGCGGCCCTCGAGGAGGCCGGGCGCGCCACGAAGGAGATCGCCGCCGGCAGGCTGCGCGGCCCGCTGCATGGCATCCCGTACGGCGCCAAGGATCTCCTCGCGACCCGCAACACCCCGACCACCTGGGGCGCGAAGCCGCTCGCGAGCCAGTCGTTCGACTACGACGCGGCGGTGATCAAGCGCCTGCGCTCCGCCGGCGCCATCCTGGTCGGCAAGCTGGCGATGATCGAGCTCGCCGGCGGGCTCGGTTACACGCAGGGAAACGCGTCGCTCACCGGCGCGGCGCGCAACCCCTGGGACACCAGCCGCTGGACCTGCGGGTCGTCCTCCGGCTCCGGCTCGGCGGTCGGCGCCGGTCTCCTGCCGTTCGCGATCGGATCCGAGACCTGGGGATCGATCGTCTGCCCGTCGGCATTCTGCGGCATCAGCGGGCTTCGCCCGACGTTCGGACGGGTCTCCAGGATGGGGGCGATGGCGCTCTCCTGGACGCTCGACAAGCTGGGGCCCATGGCGCGGAGCGCCCGCGACACCGAGCTGGTCTACCGCGCCATCGCAGGGCATGATCCCGACGACCCGTACAGCGCCGACGAGCCGCTCGGACCGGAGTCCGACCCGGTGTCGGTGAAGCGCCTCAAGGTCGGTTACCTGACCATGGACTTCAAGAAGGGCGGCAACCCGGATGTCGAGTCCGAATTCCACCACGCCCTGGTCGCGCTGGCGCACGCCGGGATCAACGTCGTGGAGACGAAGCTCCCCGACCTCCCGTTTGAGGCGGCGGCGGGGGCCATCCTGAGCGCGGAGGTGTCGACCGCCTTCGAGGAGTTGGAGCGGAGCGGCCGGGTGCGCGAACTGGCGACCGCCGACGCGCGCCTGTCGTTCGTCACCGCCCGCGCCCTGCGCGGATCCGACCTGGTGAAGGCGCAGCGGGTGCGCACCGTCTGCATGCGCGCGATGGCCGACTTCTTCGCCGACTACGATCTCCTGCTCTTCCCCACGGAGATGGTCACTGCCTTCGGCGCCGAGGAGGATTTCTCGCAGATCGCCTGGGCGGATCCGGCGGGAGGTGCGGGGAACCTGTGCGGGTTGCCGGCCCTGTCGGTGCCGTGCGGCTTCTCGGACACCGGGCTGCCGGTCGGTCTGGGCATCATGGCGGGCGCCTTCGAGGAGTCGAAGGCGCTGGCGCTGGGTCGCTTCTGGCAGGGGATGACCGACTGGCACGAGCGGCGACCGCCGATCGCGCCGGCGGCCTGAGGCGCTCCGGCATGGACCCCCGCGGCAAGGTGGCGCTTCTGACCGGCGGGGCGCGCGTGGGGCGCACGGTCGCGGACTGGCTGGCGGCGCGCGGCTGCGACATCGCGCTCACCTACCGCGCGTCGCGCGATGCCGCCGAGAAGACCGCGGAGGGGCTGCGCGGGCGCGGCGTGCGGGCGATCACGGTCGCGGCCGACCTCGCCGACCCGGCCGCCGCGGCCGCCACGGTGGCTTCGGTGCGCGACCGCCTGGGGCGGCTCGACGTTCTGATCGGCATGGCGTCGGTGTACGAGAAGACGCCCCTCGAGAAGCTGGACGACGAGGCGCTCCGGCGCAACCTCGAGGCCGACATGCTGAGCGTCTACCGCCTGGCGCTGGCGGCGGCTCCGCTGATGCGCTTGGGCGGCGGCGGGCGGATCGTGGCGTTCGCCGACTGGCTCCCCGCGAGCGGCCGGCCGCGTTACCGCGGCTTCCTGCCATACTACGTCGCCAAGGGAGGCGTGATGGCGCTGGTGCAGGCGCTGGCGCTCGAACTGGCGCCGTCGATCCTGGTGAACGCCGTGGCGCCCGGGCCGATTCTCGCGCCTCCGGACTTCACCGAGGAGGACAAGGCCGAGGTGATGCGGGTCACGCCGCTCGGCCGATGGGGCGGGCCGGACGAGATCGCCCGCGCCGTGCTGTTCCTGATCGAAACCGAGTTCGTCACCGGCGAATGCCTGCGCGTCGACGGCGGCCGCCATCTGAACTAGAACCGACGCTCCGTCACGATCGAACGAGGAGACCGTTCATGAACCCGCGCTTCGCCCGCGCCACCCGTAAGAGCCCCGTGAGACTCGCCAGCGTCGTCCTGGCCGGCATCGCCGCCCTCGCCGCGGCGCCGGCCCTGTTCGCCGCCGACAGCTATTCCCTCGACCAGAACCACACCACCGTCGGCTTCACGGTGCGGCATTTCTTCACCAAGGTGCCGGGCAAGTTCACCAAGTTCGAGGGGACCATCCTGTACGACGGCGCCGATCTCTCGAAGTCGACCGTCACGGTCACCATCGACACCGCCAGCATCGACACCGGGGTCGCCGACCGCGACAAGCACCTCCGGAGCGCCGACTTCTTCGATGCCGAGAAGAACCCGAAGATCACATTCGTGTCGACGAAGGTGAAGCCGACTGGCCCCAACAAGATGCAGGTCGAGGGGACCCTCACCATCCGCGGAGTCACCAAGCCGGTGACGCTCGACGTCGATCTTCTCGGCAGCGGGCCGGACGCCTGGGGCGGTTACCGCGCCGGATTCGAGGCGCACACGAAGGTCAACCGGATGGACTACGGCGTCGCCTGGAACCGCGTCGTCGAAGGGGGCGGGTCGGTCCTCGGCGACGACGTCGACATCAACCTGAGCATCGAGGCGATCCGCCAGGCGCCGAAGCCGGCCGAGCCGGCCAAGAAGTAAGCGGCCGGCCCGGACGCGGCGGCGATCCGGCGCCTGGCGCCCGCCGGTATCGCCGCCGGTGAACTCTCGCCGGGGGCGGCTTCAGCGTTGCGTGCGCATGCCGCGCGCGGTGCGCAGTGGCGCCGGCACCGGTCCGGTGTACAGCAGGTCGTAGTCGACCGTCGCCCTGAGCGACGGCCACCCTTCTCCGTAGGCGGCGATGCCGAGCACGTCGACGAGGAATCCCGGGTTGAGGTTCGCGAGATCGACCGTCACCTTCGCCCCCGGCACCTCGGTGAAGACCATCCCCGACGCGTAGCGGTAGACCGTGACCTGGAGCTTCCGGTCGGCGGCGTGGTAGACCGCGTGGCACAGGAGCGGCGTGTCGAGCGGCAGGGCCGCCTCCGACGAGGCGAAGCCGAAGTTGAAGAAGGCGTTCCCGCCCACCGCGCCGCCGAAGACCGACGGCGACAGGAACGGCCCCCCGAAGTCGGTGACGTTCGCGAACCAGTCGAACTCCACGAGGTCATAGGAGTCGGACGGGAACAGGGTCCGCCCCATGCCGGTGGTGTGGGCGTTCCAGAGGCCGAAGGCGATCTGCGAGAAGCCGTTCGGGTCGGCGAAGAACCCTTCGGAGCGCACGGTCATGACGGCGCCGAAGGAGAAGTCCTGGTCGGTGCCCAGGACCGCCTCGATCGGCGTCGAGATCCGCCCGGTCGGGAGCGTGGTGTCGTACAGGACGCGCAGCGAGCCGCGCCGGTCGGTGGGGAAATGCGCCGGCGTGTCGGCGAGATAGACGAAGCGCGCGCCGGTCCCGCCTTCGGTGAAGAAAGCGCCGTGCCCCGGGGCGAACGGATCGCGCTCGAAGCGGACGACCGTGGCGCCGGGCGCCGGCGGAGGCGACGAGGGGGGCACGGTGTCGGCGAGGACGGGCGCCGTGGCGAGAAGCGCGGCGATCAGGGCGGCGGCAGGACGGTGACGGTTCATGAGGACCTCCCGGAAGAACGTGCGTGGTGGCGGCGAACGGAGTCGGGACTCACAGGCTGCGGGTCAGGACCGCGAGCGACAGCGGCGGAATGGCGAGCGGCACGGCGGCCAGAGCCCGGCCGTCCTCGCCGTCGAACATGAGGAGACGCGGCGCGAAGCTGTCGCGTTCGGCGACCAGGAGGTCGCCGTCGCCGTCGTCGGTCATCGAGGCGATCAGGGCGCTGGTCTCGTAGATCGTCCCGAGCACCGCGCCGGTGGTCGCGTCGAACTGGCGGATGCGGGTGTGGAAGGTGGCGTCGCTGACCACCGCATAGCCGCGGGTCGCCGACACGATGGCGATCGCCGAGACGTTGCCGCCCAGGTCGTCATCGTCGACCAGGAGCCCGCGCGATTGGAGCGTCGCGGGATCGATGATTTCGATCCCGCCGGTCAGCGCCTGCGGCTTGATCCCGGGGAAGATGCCGGCGAGCCCGACGTAGATGAGACCGGTCGACGGCGCGTACTGCAGCGACTCGAACGGATTCTGCCCGGAGAGTTCGATGACCGCCGCCACCTCGCGGCGCTCGGGATCGATCACCACGACCCGCCCGGTCTCGAAGACGGTGAAGTTGCGATTGGCGTCCTCGAGGGTCACGTACAGGAGCCCGTCGTGCGCCAGGATCTGGTCGGCGCGCGGCAGGCCGTCGGCGTTGCGCGCGTAGGGGGTCAGATCGAGGGTGCCGGCCAGGGCCCCGTCGTCGAGGTCGACCAGGGCGACGTCGTCGTACGGCGGCTCGTACCGCGTCACCCAGGCGGTGCCCGCGGTGCTCCCCGCCGAGGCGACGACCTCGACGTCGTGCGGGTTGCTGCCGTTCCCGGTCGTATCTTGAAGGTTCGTCCGGAAGCCGGACGCCGGGTCGAGCCCCTGCAGGTTGTCGTACGAAAGCCGGTTCACCACGAACGGGCGCCCGTCGGTCACCCGCGCGACCGGATCGCTGCTGATCGTCTCGAGGTTCTCGTGCAGGACGAGATCGCGGTCGTAACGCACCTCGAGGGTCGCCACCTGTCCCACCGTCGAGGCGAGATCCGACCCGGCGATGAGGTAACGGCGGCGCCGCATGGCGGAGAACGAACCGGGTGTCGTCGTGCCGTAGAGCGATGCGCTCCCGGCCAGCGTGCGGCGGTCGGCGGCGAGCGTCCCGTCGAGCGACATCACCAGGTTGGCGGTGCCGAACTGGATCGACCCGAAGAGATCGGTCGTGAAGTGCTCCGCATCGAGCGACCCGAGCATCACGATCGGCTGCGGCACAGCGAACGCCTGGACGACGCCGCCGGCGACGACCGACACCACGCGGACCGGGGCGCGGAAGGCGGGGTCGGCGTCGCGCACGCTCGCGTCTTCGAAGTCGACTTCCAGATCGATCGTCAGGCCGGTGTACGAGATGCCGCTCACCACGACCACCGCGTCGGGGTACGACAGCAGGTAGTCGTAGATCGGATCGAGCCGGCCGCCGGGGCCCGGGAGCGGATCGCGCCCGCCCCCGCCGCCCCCGCCGGGCGCGCAGGCGGCGAGAGTACCGACCAGAAGCGCCGCGCCGAACGCCGGCGCGACCCTCCCCGCGATCAGGAGCCGCCTCAGAACGCCCACTGCAGCCTCCCTCCGAACGACCGGCCGGGGAGCGGATAGCGCATCACGTCGACCGTGAGGTCGTCGAACAGGTTCTTCACCTCGAGCATCGCGGTGAGCCGATCCCCGACCGGCCACTGGTACGACAGGTCGTGCAGGTAGCGCGACGGCAGGAGCGCGTCGTCGTTGTTGCTCCGGTCGGTATAGTTCGGCCCGACGTAGGTGAACTCCCAGGCGGCGCGGCCGGGGCCGATCCGGACGCCCGCGCGCGCGCTCACCTCGTCGCGCGCGCGCATCGGCAGCCAGTTCCCGTCGCTGTAGCTGCCGCTCGCGTCGCGCGCCGACTGGCGCACCGCATTGAGGCCGAACGTGGCGCGGGCGCCGAGCGCCATCCCGAGGTCGAGCTCGACCCCGCGGACCTGCGCCGCGCCGGTGTTGCGGGCGACGACGGTGCTCTGGGAGTTGGCCTCGTAGAGGATCATGTCGTCGGCGTCGGTGGCGAAGAACGCCAGCGTGCCCCGGACCTCGTGCAGGCGCTCCCCCTCGCGGCGGAGCGCGAGGGTCGCCCCGAGGTCGGCGTTGGTGCCGCGCTCCGGATCGAGCGCCGGATTGCCGACGATCGATCCCTGGTCGCCGTACAGCTCGAGAAGGTCCGGGATGCGCAGGTAGGTCCCGGCATTGGCGCGGATCTCGAGCGATCCGCTCACCCGGGCCCGCAGGCCGATCCGCCCGGTCGTGGCCGCGTCGGTGGTCGAGCGCGCTTCGATCTGGAGACCCTCGGCGTCTCCGGGCCTGAGGCGCGAATCCCAGCGCTCGTGCCGCAGCGACGGCAGGAGCGACACCCGGCCGCCGGCGAGATCGATCGCGTCCTCCACCGTCGCGGTCAGGACGTCGCGGTCGGCGAAGGCGCGGTCCGACGGGACGAGCATCCGGTCGTGCAGGTCGGCCGACTCGAGCCGGTAGGCGCCGAGAAACGAGACCCCCTGATGCGCCGAGGCGACCCAGGTCCCGCCCCCCTCGAAGCCGGTCGAATCCATCCGGTTGTCGCTCTGGCGGACGACGAG
>DATKFL010000551.1:0-3525 GCA_035511355.1 Dongiaceae bacterium | reverse complement strand
GCTCGCGGCGCGCGCCCGGGTCGCGCCGGGCGACACGGTCACGCTCGTGGTCGGCGGCGCGACCCTGCGCCTCATGGTGTCGGGGCTGCTCGCCACCGGCGAAGCCGAGGACGACGAGGCGATCCTGCCGCTCGCGCTCCTGCAACGCGCCACCGGCCTCGTCGGCAAGGTGTCGCTCGCCACCTTCGCGGTGGACGGCGGGCTGCCGGCGGTCGAACGGGCCGCCGCGCGTCTCGAGACCGCGGTGCCGGGCGCCTCGGCGCGCCCGCTCCGGCCGATCGCCGCGGCGCAGGGTGCGATCCTCGCGCGTCTCGAAAAGATGATGCTGGCGCTCACCCTGGTGGTGCTGGCGCTCTCGGGTCTCTGCCTCGCCACGACGCTCATGGGGATGGTGCTCGAGCGCGAACCGGAGATCGCCCTGTTCCGCGCCCTCGGCGCCGGCGACGCCGACGTCACCCGGATGGTGGTCGGCGAGGTGACGCTGCTCGGTCTCGTGGGCGCCGGGCTCGGGCTCGGCGCCGGCGCCCTCCTGGCGCGGATGGTCGGCGCGCGGCTGTTCGGCGCCGCCATCGAGATGCGCCCCGCGGTCGCCCCGTGGGTCGCGACAATCGCGCTCGCGGTGGCCTGGACCGCCGTTCTCGTGCCGCTCCGGCGCGCGCTCGCCATTCGCCCGGCGGCGGCGCTGCGGGGAGAGTGAGATGACCGACGCCTTCGTCGCGCTCGAACAGGTCACCCGGCGCTACGACCGCCAGGTGAAGGCGCTCGACCGCGTGACTCTCACGATTCGCCGCGGCGAGTGGGTGGCGGTGATGGGCCCGAGCGGCTCCGGGAAGACGACCCTCCTCAATCTCCTCGGCGGTCTCGACCTTCCCGACGAGGGACGCGTGGAGGTCGACGGCCTCGACCTGGCGCGCCTCACGCGCTCGGAACTGACCCGCTACCGTCGTGAGTCGATCGGTCTCGTTTTCCAGCAGTACCACCTGATCCCGTACCTGAACGCGCTCGAGAACGTGATGCTGGCGCAGTATCTCCACTCGATCGCCGACGAGGGCGAGGCGCGCCAGGCACTCGCCGAGGTCGGCCTCGCCGACCGGACGACGCACCTGCCGTCGCAGCTCTCCGGCGGCGAGAAACAGCGCGTCTGCCTGGCGCGCGCCCTGATCAACCGGCCGAAGCTGATCCTCGCCGACGAGCCGACCGGGTCGCTGGACGAGGAGAACGAGAGCGCCGTCCTCGAGATCTTCCAGCGCCTGCACGAGCGCGGCCAGACCATCGTCATGGTGACCCACGACCTGGTCGTCGGCCGCCGCGCCGACCGGCAGCTGCAGCTCGAGCATGGCCGCCTCGCCGGCGAGTTCCTCACCGCCGATCAGGACGAGGAGGCGATCGACGAGGTGCTCGAGTATCTGTGGCTGCAGAGCGAAGGGGACGTGACCGCTCACCAGACCTGTCCCGCCGGCGCCAGCCTCGCGACGCCGGCCTTCCTCGACCGGATGCGGACGCGCGGCATCCTGACCCCGACCGGCCTGCCGGAGTTCACCGCCGAAGGGCACCGCCGCGCCGAGCGGCTCATCCGCCGGCACCGTCTCGCCGAGACCCTGTTCACCCGCACCTTCCAGATGGAAGAGGCGGTGGTCGAGGCGGAGGCCTGCTACTTCGAGCACATCCTCTCCCCCGCGGTGACCGATTCGATCTGCCTCTTCCTCGGCCACCCGCCCGCCTGCCCGCACGGCAAGGAGATCCCGCCCGGCGGCTGCGCCGGGCATCCGGTGGTCAAAACCGCCGGGTGAAACTCGACCACTTCGTGGTGGATTTTGACCCGCGGCGCCGTCGTCCGGCTTGAGCCGCAAGCGCCACCTGTGACACTCTCTCCCGCTCCCGGAGGACCGATGCCCGAGTTCATCTTCCAGATGCAGGACCTGCGCAAGGTCGTCCCGCCGAAGCGCGAGATCCTCAAGGGGATCTGGCTGTCGTTTTTCTACGGCGCGAAGATCGGCGTGCTCGGCCACAACGGCGCCGGCAAGTCGTCGCTCCTGCGGATCATGGCGGGGCAGGACAAGGACTTCAACGGCGAGGCCAACCCGGCGAAGGGGATCAAAGTCGGCTTCCTCCCCCAGGAGCCGGTGCTCGACCCGGCCAAGACGGTCCTCGGCAACGTCGAGGAGGGCGTCGCCGAGATCAAGGCGCTCCTCGATCGCTACAACGCCATCAGCGACCGGTTCGCCGAGCCGATGGAGCCGGACGCGATGGAGAAGCTCCTCGAGGAGCAGGCGAAGGTACAGGACCAGATCGAGGCGGCCAACGCCTGGGAGCTGGAGCGCACGCTCGAGATCGCGATGGACGCGCTGCGCTGCCCGCCGCCCGACCAACCGGTCGCCAGCCTCTCCGGCGGCGAGCGCCGACGCGTCGCGCTCTGCAGGCTCCTTCTGCAGAAGCCCGACCTGTTGCTCCTCGACGAGCCGACCAACCACCTCGACGCCGAGTCGGTCGCCTGGCTCGAGCGCTTCCTCAAGGACTATCCCGGCACCGTCGTCGCGGTGACCCACGACCGCTACTTCCTCGACAATGTCGCCGGCTGGATCCTCGAGCTCGACCGCGGCGCCGGCATTCCCTGGGAAGGCAACTACTCCTCCTGGCTCGAGCAGAAGCAGGGCCGCCTGGCGCAGGAGGAGAAGCAGGCCTCCGCCCGGCAGCGCACCCTCGAGCGCGAACTCGAATGGGTCCGGATGGCGCCGCGCGCCCGGCAGGCCAAGGGGAAGGCGCGACTCGCCGCCTACGAGCGCCTGCTCGCCGAGGAGACCGAGAAGCTGCCGGAGAGCGTCGAGATCTACATCCCGCCGGGACCGCGCCTGGGCGACGTCGTGGTCGAGGCCGACCACCTGTCGAAGGGGTACGGCGAGACGCTCCTGTTCGACGACCTGTCGTTCAAGCTGCCGCGCGGCGGCATCGTCGGGGTCATCGGCCCGAACGGCGCCGGCAAGACGACCCTCTTCCGGATGATCACCGGCGGCGAAAAGCCCGACTCGGGGACACTCAAGATCGGCGAGACGGTGACCATGGCGTACGTCGATCAGAGCCGCGACGTCCTGAAGCCGGAGCTGTCGGTCTACGAGGCGGTCTCCGAGGGGAACGAGATGCTCGACCTCGGCAAGCGCCAGGTGAACGCGCGCTCGTACCTCGCGTCGTTCAACTTCAAGGGGCCCGACCAGCAGAAGAAGATCGGCCAGCTCTCGGGCGGCGAGCGCAATCGCGTGCACCTGGCGCGCATGCTCAAGCGCAGCGCCAATCTGCTGCTCCTCGACGAGCCGACCAACGATCTCGACGTCGACACCCTGCGCGCGCTCGAGGAGGCGATCCTCGGCTTCTCCGGGTGCGTCGTGGTGATCAGCCACGACCGCTGGTTCCTCGACCGCGTGGCGACTCACATCCTGGCGTTTGAAGGGGACAGCGAGGTCTACTGGCACGAGGGGAACTTTGAGAGCTACGAGATCGTCCGCCATCAACGCCTCGGTGCCGACGCCGACC
>DATKFL010000550.1:0-5683 GCA_035511355.1 Dongiaceae bacterium | reverse complement strand
TGCCGCGAGCAGCCGCAGGCGCAGGTAGGCCAGCCGATCGGTTCGGGGCACGACCGGCGGCGGCACCGCCAGGCGCCGGCCGATTGCCGACTCGATCTGTTCGCGCGCCGCCGGCTCGTAGTAGAGGGAGAGCGACACATCGTCCGGATGCGACCCGTCGTGCGCGCACCGGTAGGCGAATCCCGGCCGGGTCACGAAGAGCGATGCCGCATCGATCCGCCACCGCCGTCGTCCGTGGAAGAGATCGAAACTGCCGCGCTCGATGAACGACACGGCGTGCCATGTCGAGACCTCTTCACGCGGGTCGCGGTGGGCGCGGTCGGACGGGTGGTCGTAGCGTCGGATCCCCACCCCGCCGCCGCTCCAGAGGCGATGCTCGGCGATCATGGCTTCTTCTCCTCCGCGGCGTTCTCGCGGGCGCGTCCGACCGCCGCCTGGAAGGCCGGCAGGCCGCGCAGCGGCTTGAGGTCCTCGTCGTCCGCCAGCTGATCGGCCGCCGACCAGCCGTGCGCCACCGCCTGCTGCACCCAGTCGATCGCCGCCGCCCGGTCCCCCTTGCGCGCCGAGAGACAGGCCAGGTTGTAGATCGTGTTCACCGTCTCGGAGTGATTCTCCCCCAGGAGCCGCCGCTCGCGATCGAGCGCGTCGCGCAGGAGGGTCTCGGCCTCGCCGTACCGCCCCTGCACCGAGGCCATGTTCGCCAGGTTGGTCTGCGCCTGCAGGGTGCGCAGGTGGTCCGGCCCCAGGACGCGCCGGTGCCGCTCGTACGCGTCGCGGTAGAGCGGCTCCGCCTCGGTGTACTTCCCCTGCAGGTCGTACATCGTCGCGAAGTCGTTGAGCGTGCTGGCGGTCTCGGGGTGATCGTCGCCCAGCACCCGGCGCTCGCGCTCGATCGCCTCGCGGAAGAGCGCCTCGGCGTCGCCGAACTGCTTCTGCCGGTATTCGATGTTCGCCAGCATGTGCATCGTCTTGAGGGTCTCGGGATGATCGTCGCCGAGGGTCTTCCGGAACGACGCCAGCACCGGCCGGATGAGCGCTTCGGCGTCGTCCTGCCGGCGCTCGCGCCAGAAGGTCCCGGCCAGGTCGCGCTGGTTCGTCAACGTCCCCTGCGCCTCGGCGCCGAGCGCGTGCGACTGCCGTTCCACGATCTGCTTGCGGAGCGTTTCCTCCTCGGCGTAGCGCCCCTGGTAACGGTAGTCCCCCGCCAGCCCGTAGGCCGCGGTCAGGGTGCGCTCGTCGTCGGGGCCGAAGAGGCGCGTGCGCGCGTCGTACACCTGCCGGTGCAGCGTCTCGCCCTCCCCGGCGCGGCCCCGCAGCGTGTACTGGAACCCGAGGTGGTACATCGCCTCGAGCGTGTCGTCGCTGTCGAGGCCGAGCGACGCGCGGCGCATCGCGACCGCCTTCTCGAGCATCGCGATCGAGGTGTCGTAGAGCCCCAGGCTCGAATAGACCCTGCCGAGCGTCAGCATCAGCCCCGCCTGCACCTCGGGCTGGTCGGCCAGCTCGCGCTCGATGCGCGCCGCCCCCTGGTCGAGGATCTCGCGCGCGGTGATCACGTTGCCGCGCGCCTCGCTGGGGTCGGAGACCTTGAACAGCCCGGTCAGGAAGTCGGAGACCTTGAGCGCCGTCGTCGCCTCGCGATTGGCCCGGTCGCGCTCCGCCGCGATGCGGCGCGCCTGCACGCTCATGGTCACCGCCGTCGCCAGGAGACCGACCAGAAGCGCCGCCGCCGCCGCGAACCCCGCCTTGTGCCGGCGCACCAGGAGGCCAATCTGGTAGAGCGCGCTCGCCGGCCGCGCCAGGATCGGCTGCCCCGCGAGATAGCGCGCGACATCCTCGTCGAACGCCGCCACCGTCGCGTAGCGCCGCGCCGGATCCTTCTCGAGCGCCTTGAAGACGACGATCTCGAGGTCGCGGTCGAACTTCACCCGGCCGTCGGTGGCGGCCGCCAGCGGCCGGGGCGGCGTCTCGCAGATCACCCGCGCCGCTTCCGGGATCGAGGTCCGCTCGACGTCGTACGGGAGCCGCCCGGTCAGCATCCGGTAGAGCACGACTCCGAGCGAGTAGACGTCGGTGCGCGCGTCGATCTCGTCACGCCGCCCGCGCACCTGCTCGGGGCTCATGTAGGGAAGCGTCCCCTGGATCCGCCCCGCCTCGGTCGCCGCGGTGGCGTCGCCGCCGTCGGCTTCGGTGATCCGAGCCAGCCCGAAGTCGAGGATCTTGATTTCCGGCGGCGCGCCGGGCGCCGTCTCCTGCGCCGGGCGCCGCACGACGAACAGGTTCGACGGCTTCAGGTCGCGATGGATGACGCCGCGCTGGTGCGCGTAGGCCACGCCGGCTCCGAGATTCAGGAACAGTTGCAGGCGGCGGTTGAGCGCCGCGCGCGTCGTCGGGACCCCTTCGGCGTCGAGGTGCGCCGCCAGCGACACCCCCTGCACCAGCTCCATCGCGAAGAAATGCTGGCCGGCCTCGGTGACCCCCGACTCGTAGATCGCCGCGATCGCCGGATGCCTGAGCCGGGCCAGCGAGTCGGCCTCGCGCCGGAACATCCGCACCGCCTCGGCGTCCACGAACGGACCGCCGAGGATGACCTTGAGCGCCACCGGCCGGCGCGGCTGCTGCTGCTCGGCCTCGTAGACGACCCCCATCCCGCCGCGGCCGATCTCGCGGACGACCCGGTAGCCGCCGACGCGGGTGCCGGCGAGCGATTCGCCGGGCGCCCCCTCCACGGCCCCGCCCGGCGCCGCGGTGAACCCCGCGAGGGCGCTCAGGTCGGCCGGCGCACCGAGGAAGCTGGCGGCGTCGGAGTCGGCGCGCAGAAGGTCGAGCGCCGCGGCCTCGAGCCGCGGGTCACCGCCGCAGGCTTCGGCGACGAAGGCGGCGCGCTCCGCTTCGGGGCGTTCGATCGCCCCGGCGAGAATCGGCTCGAGGCGCTGCCAGAGTTCGGGATCCGGAAGTGGTGATTTGTCGGGCATGGTCCCTTCGCGTGCCGGGAGACTACCCCCGAAGCCGGGGCGGCACAAGCGAGCGCCGGTGCGCTACGTCGGCTTGCGGTCCTCCCAGTCGGTCCACTCGACCGGGTGCGCCTCGAGGTACGCGCTCACCGCCTGACCGACGGTGGCCGGGAAGGTCCGCTCGCCGAACTGCGCGAACAACCCGAAACGCTTGAGCTTGTCCTTCACCGGATCCTTCATCTCGGCGAAGCAGAGCTCGATTCCTGACTCCTTGAGCGCGTCGTCGAGCTCGGCGAGGACGTCGGCGGCGGTGACGTCGATGCTGGTCACCGGCTCGGCGGCGACCACCACCCGCCGCGCCGGCGTCGGCGACGACTTCACCGCCTCGAGCACCCGATCGCGGAACAGTTCCGCGTTGGCGAAGAAGAGCGGCGCGTCCCACCGGAACAGGACCAGACCGGGGACGCGGCGGGCCTGCGGGTAACGGGTGATGTCGTGGTACCCCTTCACGCCCTCGGCGCGGCCCAGAACGGCGGAGTGCGGCCGCCACCCGTCCCAGAGGAACTCGATCACCGCGATGCCGATGGCGATCGCGATCCCCTGGATGGCGCCGAAGACGGCGACCCCGGCGAAACAGACGATCGACAGCCAGAACTCCCAGCGTTGGATGCGCCAGATGCGGGCGAGATCGCCGATCTCGAAAAGCCCCAGGGCCGACGCGATGACCACCGCGGCGAGCGCCGCGTGCGGCAGGTTCGAGAGCAGGTTCGGCGCGACGACCAGCAGGACCGCGATCGCCGCCGCCCCGACGATGCCGGTCGCCTGCGTCCTGGCGCCGGCGGCCTCGGCGACCGGCGTCCTCGAGGAGCTGCTGCTGATCGGGAATCCCTGGAAGAACCCGGCGGCGAGATTGGCCGCGCCAAGGCCGACCATCTCCTGGTTCGAATCGACCGGCGACTTGAGGCGGGCCGCGTAGGCGCGCGACAGGACGCTGGTGTCGGCGAAGGCCACCAGCGCGACCGCGAGACCGCCGACGAGAAGCGGCTGCAGATCGGCTCTTCCGACCAGCGGCAGGGCCAGGTGCGGCAGCCCCTGCGGCACCGGGCCGAGCACCGACAGGCCGAACCGCCCGACGAGATCGAAGACCGGCACGGCGATGGTCGCGGCCACGACCGCGATCAGGATGCCCGGCACGCGCCGGAACCGCTTCAACGCGAGGATGACCACGAGCGCTCCCCCGCCGACCGACAACGCGGCGAGGTTGGTCCTGCCGTCCGCGATCTGCCGCCCGATCGCGAGCATCTGGCGCAGCGGGCCGGGCTCCTTCGCCGGCAACCCGAGGAGCTTCGGAGTCTGGCTCAGGAGGACGGTCAGCGCGATGCCGTTCATGTAGCCGTAGCGGATCGGCTTCGAGAGGAGATCGGTGACGAACCCGAAGCGCGCGAGCCCGGCGGCGATGCAGACAATGCCCGAAATGATCGCCATCGTCCCCGCCAGCGCGACCGCGCGCCCCGGGTCCCCGTTCGCCAGCGGCAGGATGACCGCGAGGATGATCGCCGCGAGCGACGAGTCGGGCCCGAGCACGAGGATCCGGCTCGGCCCGAACAGGGCGTAGGCCAGGAGCGGAATCATCGTGGCGTAGAGCCCCTGGATGCCGGGCACGCCGGAGGCCTCGGCATAGGCGATGCCGGCGGGGACCAGCATCGTGGTCAGGACGATCCCGGCCACCAGGTCCCGCCGCAGCCACGCCCGCTCGTAGTGGAGCAGGGTGCTGAGACCCGGGAGCCAGCGGAGCCAGCCGCGCGCGTCGGAATCGGGTGTCATCGGCCTATCATGACGGCGTTCACGCCAAACGAGTACAATTCAGGCCGGACTCGATTCCAGGGGAGGGCGTGGTGATGACCATTCGATCCGCCCGATTCTTCCTGCTGCTGACCGGCGCGCTGTTCTGCATCGTCGGCCTGTCCCTGTCGGCTCCGCGCATCGCCCCCTGGCCGATCGCCGGTCCCGAGTCGCCGCGCGCTGCCCCCAACGCCCCGCGGACCGGCGGCCGCGAGGCGATCAACACGGTGCCGAAGACCCTGACTCCCATCACCCACAAGGCCACCTGCGCGAGCGACGGCGCGGGCTGCTGCGAGCGCACAAAAGATTGGTGTCTCGGCGAAGGCTACCTGTGGCAGGACTGCAAGAAGTGCTTCTGCGGATCGCAATGCCTCGCGCCGGACGTGACCGAATTCACCCAGGACGACGGCGCCGCCGCGCCCTAGAAAGCCTCCTTGGTTTTCGTCCGCATCCTCGTCGGCACGCTCATCGGACTCGGGTTGCTCTGGGGGACGCTCGCCTGGGTGCTCCGGCAGCCGAACTTCGGAAGCGAGCCGTACCCGGGCACCGCGCGGGCCGACGCGGCGCGGCTCGAGCAGCATGTCCGCTTCCTGACCGCCAAGGGCGAGTGGCGCAGCGTCCACAATGCCCCCGGGATGAGTCGGGCCGCCGACTACATCACCACCGCGTTCGCCGCGACCGGCGCGACCGTGTCGCAGCAGCCGTACAAGGCGGGGCCGGTCGAGACGAAGAACGTCATCGCCCGCTTCGGGCTCGAAGCCCGGCCTCGGGTGGTGATCGGGGCGCATTACGACGTCTACGCCGACCTTCCCGGCGCCGATGACAACGCCAGCGGCGTGGCCGGGCTCCTCGAGCTGGCCCGCCTTCTCGACGGGATGAACCTGCCG
>DATKFL010000549.1:0-3056 GCA_035511355.1 Dongiaceae bacterium | reverse complement strand
CCGAGGTGGGCGTGGTCCTGGTGCCGGTCGGCGGCGGCGGCCTGCTCGCGGGGGTGGCGCTCGCCTGCGCCTACCACCGCCCCGGGATCCGGGTGATCGGCGTGGAACCGCAGGGCGCGGCGAAGATGTCGAGCTCGCTGCGCGCGCAGGCCCCGATCACCCTGCCGTCGGTCGGGTCGATCGCCGACGGCCTCCTGCCGAGCCGGCCGGGCGACCTGACCTTCGCGATCGCGCAGCAGTTCGTCGAGACGGTCGTCACCGTGCCGGACGACGCCATCGCCGAGGCGGCCCGGCTCCTCCTGCGCGACGACCACCTCCTGGTCGAGTGGAGCGGCGCGGTCGGGCTGGCGGCGCTCCTGACCGGGGCGGTGCGCCCGGGCGGCGCGGCGACCGTCCTGGTGCTCAGCGGCGGGAACGCCGAACCGGCCGACCTCCTCGCGGGGCCGGGCGGACTGCGCCGGACGGGCCCGGTCCCGGGCTCGGGCTCCGGCTAGACGACCCGCGCTCCGCCTCCGTATGAGGGGGAGATGCATGGCGTGTAAGGTGCTAGACTCCGCGCCCCTGGAGGAACCGATCGATGCCCCACGACGAGACGCCGAAGCGCCGCCGGTCATCCGCCGGCTTCACCCTCATCGAGCTTCTGATCGTCGTCACCATCATCGGGATCATCGCCGCGCTGGCCTTCCCGAACCTGCGCGCCGCCATGGACCGCGCCAAGCAGAAGGCGACCATGAGCAACATGCGCGGCATCGGCAACGCCCTCGAGATGTACTCGGTCGATCACAACACCTACCCGCGCGGCCTGAACGACGCCGGCAGCGCGGCGATCGGCGCGATGCTCTCCCCCGCATACATGCGCACCGTGCCGCCGGGCGACGAGTGGAACAACCCGTGGCACATCGACACCAACGCCACCGGCAGCCAGTACACCATCACCTCGTTCGGCCGCGACGGCATGCCCGGCTCGAACACCGGCGGCAACACCAGCGACGTCAACTGCGACATCATCTACACCAACAGCGCCTTCTATCAGTGGCCGGGCGGTCAGCAGAACTGACCGCGCGCCGCGACGCACGCCGGCGCGAACCCCTCTTGTACGCCGGGCGCCTCTTCGCTTAAGATCCGCTCGAACCTCACAACTGCAGGGGATCGACCACGCGCCAATGAGCCACCGGCGCGGGTTTCGGGGGATCGGTGTCGGCGCAACCGAAGGATGCACCGCCGCAGGACGATGCTTCGCCGGTGCCGGATGAATCGGTCCTGCCGCCCGGGCAGCGCGACCGTTCCGGCTTCTGGATGCCGAGCGGATACGAAGATCCGACGACGCTCGTGAGACGCCGCCGGCGGCGCGTCGGCGGCCGGCGCGCGCAGGGCGCCGACGAGCAGGAGCCGGCCACCGCCTGAGGCGGGGCGCGGCGCGGGAGACCCACACGGTGGCGCGACCTCCCATGGCCGTCCATCCCGAGGGGGCGAAACCGCCCGCCGAGGTCGAGCGGCTCGCCGACGCCATCCACGGCGACGGCGGCGCGGCCCTCGCCGCCTACCGCGAGCCGGTCGGCGATCACTGGCAGATCTTCGCGCTCCTGCCGCGTCCCCTCGTGCAGCCGACCCCGTACCAGCGCGACCTGTCGAAGGCGCACGCCGAGCGTCTTCTCAAGGTGATCAGGAAGATCGATCGCTTCGTCGACCCCGTGGTCGCGGTGCGGGCCGGGAGCGGCTACTGGGTGCCGAACGGCAACCATCGCCGCTTCGTGCTCGAGAAGCTGAAGGCCGACTGGGTGCCGGCGATCGTCGTGCCGGAGCCCGAGGTCGCCTTCCAGATCCTCGCGCTCAACACCGAGAAGGCGCACAACCTCAAGGAGAAATCGCTCGAGGTGGTGCGGATGTACCGGGGCCTTCTCGAAGAGGACGGGCGGCGCGACGAGACCGCGTTCGCGTTCCAGTTCGAGGAGCCGCACTTCATCACCCTCGGGCTGCTCTACGAGAAGAACGCGCGCTTCGCCGGCGGCGCCTTTGCGCCGATCCTGCGGCGCGTCGACGGCTTCCTCGAGAAGCCGCTCAAGACCGCCTGGCCGATGCGCGAGGAGCGCGCCGCGCTGGTCGAGACGGCCGACGGCCACCTCAAGAAGGTCGTCGAGCGGCTCAAGAAGCGCGGCGTGAATCATCCGTACGTGAAGAACTTCGTCCTGGCGCGCACCACCCCGCTCACCCGCGCCCGCAAGACCAGGCCGGGGTTCGACAGCGCGCTCCGGAAGCTGATCGAGAATCTCGAAGCCTTCGACGTGTCGAAGGTCAACCAGCACGACATCGCCCGCTCGGCGATGTTCTCCGCTCCCTCATCGGGCTAGACGCCGGTCCCCTGCTGCCGTTTCCCCGCCATCCCGCCCCGCGCCGCCACGAATCTGTAATCCGGCGACGCTTCGCCGTCGATACGGGAGTCGGCGTATCTCTTGAGTCCAGAAAGACTTGACAGGATTTTGAGGACGTCGTATATGGTCCGCCACCACTGGAAAATCCGTGGTTCCGCGGGGGGCGCCTTACGCGCCTGGAGGTGACTGCGTTGCAAGGCGAAGGCGCGAAGCGCACCCGGTCCGGGTTCGAGTTCCTGTGCCTGACGCCGGGCGGGCTTCCCGATCCGGCGATCGCGATCGCCGCCTCGCGGGCCGGCGCCTGTGGCGTGCTCGACCTCGAGCTGGTCGCCTCGCTGGACGAGGCGCGCGCCGCCCTCGCGACCCTGGCGCGCCTGGCGCGCCGTCCCTGCGGCGTCAAGCTCGACGGCCGGCGCCCGGAGTTCGCCCACACCCTCCTCGCCACGCTCCCCGCCGAGGTGCGCACCGTCCTGATCACGCCGGGCGGCGACGAGGCCAACGCGGGCCTGGTGGCGGCGGCGCGCGCGCGCGGCGCGCGCGTCCTCGGTGAAGCGACCTCCGCCGAGGAGGCGACCCGCATGGTCGCCGCCGGCGTCGACGGGCTGGTCGCCAAGGGGCACGAAGCCGCCGGCCGGGTCGGCGAAGAGACCACCTTCGTCCTCCTGCAGCGGCTGGTGTCGGGCCCGC
>DATKFL010000548.1:0-4774 GCA_035511355.1 Dongiaceae bacterium | reverse complement strand
AGCCTTGCCGGGCGTTGTGCGCGGGCGACGACGGGGATCGCGCTGCTGTTCGCGTTCGCCTCGATCCCCGCCCGCGGCCAGGGGGCCGACCCTCCCGGCCCGACGATCGCGACGACCGTCGAGGCGGGAGAGTCAGATGTCGACGAGTCCCCTCCCCGACCGTTCTGGAGGAACGATTTCGACTGGCCGGGCACCACCTTCCATTTCGGATTGGGGTTCCTGGTCGAGTACGGCGCCTACTCCCAGGACGCGGACAGCCGGGACCAGGTCTCCCTGGATCCCGGCGGCGGCATCCGCGACTGGCGCCTCCTGCTCCGCGGCCGCTTCAAGACCCAGCGCCCGTTCTCCTGGTCGATCGGTTACATGTACGACCAGGGAAGCAACTCGTGGTTTTTCCGTCAGACTGGGGTGATGGTCGGGTTCCCCAAGCTCCACGGAAGCGTCTTCATCGGCCGGACGAAGGAAGGCTACTCGATGACCAAGGTTATGGCCGGCTACCACATTCCGACCATGGAGCGGTCACCGGCCCTCGACGCCTTCGTGCCGATTCTCGCCGACGGCATCAAGTGGCTGGGGTATTACCCGAACGCCGGCATCTTCATCAATGCCGGCGTGTACACGGACAGGCTGTCGGAGGACCAGAGTTTCTCGACATACGACCACCAGCAGGTCCTCCGTGCCGGCTGGCTGCCGATCCTGGACGACAAGAACGGCCGGGTTCTCCACATCGCGGTGATGGCCCGCAACGGCGAGCCGGACAACAACCAGCTGCAGCAGCGTGCGCGCGACGAAGCGTACTTCGCTCCGTACTTCGTGGATACGGGGAAATTCGCCGCGAATCATGCCCTCACGACCGGTGTCGAGTCCTACTACCGGAGCGGTTCATGGCTGTTTGGCGGGGAATACAACTTCCAGGACATCGACACCCCTGACGGTCGGCACCCGCGATTCCAGGGGGGAAACCTCATCGCGGCCTGGATCGTGACCGGGGAGACGCGTCCCTACAACGCGGCGGGCGGCGGGTACTTCACCGACTTCAGCCCGAAACACCCGGTGTTCGAGGGCGGGCCCGGCGCATGGGAAGTGATCCTGAACATGTCGTACCTCGACCTGAACGACGGCACCTTCCAGGGCGGCAAGGTCTGGAGAGTGACGCCCATGGTCAACTGGCACCTCACCGGCTATCTCAGATTGCAGATGGTGTACGGGTATTCCGTGCTGGACCGTTTTGCGCTCGAAGGCGAGACGCAGTTCTTCCAGGCGCGGCTGGTGACCTACTTCTAGCCGGGGATCGCGGACACCATGGCGGATGAGGGAGCGGCAAAGCCGGCGTCCCGGCGGGCGGCGTTGGTCCGGGTGGCGGTGTTCATCGTTTTCGTCGCGCTCTGGTTCGCGCCGATTCCCGGAGGGCTGACGCCGGCCGCCTGGCACCTGTTCGCGACCTTCGCCGGGGCCATCCTTTCGGTCGTCGCCGGCGCCCTGCCGATCCTGACTGCCGCGGTGCTGGCGCTCGCCATCGCGGTCCTCACCGGAACGCTCTCCCCCGAGGCGGCCTACGCGGGCTTCGGCAACCCGACCATCCTGCTGATCGTCATGGCCTTCCTGGTGGCGCGCGCGGTGGTCAAGTGCGGTCTCGGGCAGCGGCTGGGATATCGCGCCATTTCCATCTTCGGACGATCGACGCTCGGGCTGTCGTACAGCATCTTCGCGGTGGACGCTCTGATCGCCCCGGCCTTTCCGAGCAGCACGGCCCGATCGGGGGTGCTCTACCCGCTGGTTTTCTCGGTCGCCGAGGCGGCGGGAGTGAAGCCGGAGCGCGAGGATCGGCGGCGCCTGGGGCGTTTCCTGATGTTCTCCGGGATCGCCAGCCTGAGCCTCTCCTCGGCCCTCTGGCTCACGGCGCACGCGGCGAACCCGCTCGGCGCCGAGATCGCGAAGCAGAACGGCGTCGACATCGGGTTCGGATCGTGGCTGCTTGCCGCGTCGGTGCCGACGCTCCTGGCGATGCTGCTGATGCCGCTCGTCCTCTACAAGGTCATCCGGCCCGAAGTCACGGCGACCCCGGAGGCCCCCGCCGAGGCGCGCCGGGCGCTCGCGGCCCTCGGCCCGATCACGCGCGATCAGAAGATCGTCGCCCTCACCTTCGTCGGCATGGTGGCGCTGTGGGGGGCCTCGGGGACGCTCGGCATCGACCCGACCGCCATCGCCTTCCTCGGGCTCGGAGTGCTGCTGGCCACCTCGGTCCTGACGCTCGCCGACATTGCGAAGGAAGGGGACGTTCTCGCCACCTTCATCTGGTTCGCGGCGCTGTTCACGCTAAGCGACCAGTTGAACCGGCTCGGCTTCATGGAATTCATCGGCCAGCGGCTGGTGCTGCGCCTCGGCGGATTGTCGCCCCTGCCGGCCGGAATCCTTCTCGTGGTGATCTACGTCCTGCTGCACTACCTGTTCGTCAGCCAGACGGCGCACCTCCTGGCGTTGTTCGGCGTGTTCCTCGGGGTCGGCATCAAGCTGGGCGTGCCGGGGGCGCCGCTGGCATTCCTGCTGCTGTTCGCGACCGACTTCTTCGCCTCGATCACGCCGCAGGGTTCCTCCGCGAACCTCCTGTTCGCCTCCAGCGGCTCCCTGTCGCAGGGGGACCTGTACCGCCTCGGGGCGGTGGCGACCGGGTTCGCGCTGCTCGTCTACCTGATCGTCGGGACTCCCTGGATCCTCTGGGTGTCGGGGTAACGCGCGCTTCGCCGGCAGGGCGCAGGAGGTGCGCTGATCGGCGTCCTGCCCGGTGGTCTGCGTTCCGGTCGAATGACGCCGGTCGATCGATTGCGGGCCGGTGCGGAGGCTCGTCGTGCTAGCCTCACCGCGGTCGGATGCGCCGGTTCCGCCGCCCCGGTCACCGCCACCAGGACGCCATGCGATCGCTTCTCGACGCACTGACCAGGAACGCGATCGGGCTCGTCGGCTCCGCACTGACCACCGCGAGCGCCGCGGTCTTCCTCGCGCTTCTCTTCCTCGACGTGACCGGCAGGGCGGCGGGGCCGTATCTCGGCATCGTCGCCTATCTCATCCTTCCGGCCTTCTTCCTTCTCGGGCTCCTCCTGATCCCGCTCGGGCTCGCGCTCGAACGCCGCCGCCGCGCGCGCGCGTCGGCCGCCGCCGGATCCGCTGTGCCGCTCCCGGTCATCGACCTGAACCTGCGCCGCACGCGCACCATGGTGCTGGGCTTCCTGGCGCTGACCGCCGTCAACGTCGCCCTCCTCGGGATCGCCACCTACAAGGGGGCCGAGGCGATGGAGACGACGAAGTTCTGCGGCACCACCTGTCACGCCATCATGCAGCCGGAGTACACCAGCCACGCCCGGAGCGTGCACGCCGGCGTGCGCTGCGTCGCCTGTCACATCGGCCCGGGAGGCGGCTGGTACGTGCGCGCCAAGATGAACGGGGCGCGCCAGGCGGTGCAGGCGATCACCGGTCATTACGACCGGCCGGTGCCGGCGCCGGTGCGCACCCTGCGCGCGGCGCCCGAGATCTGCGGCGAGTGCCACCAGCCCGCCCGCGACGCCGGAGACCGGCGCCGGGTGATCCGGCATCGGAGCGACGACGAGAAGAACAGCGCCCAGGAGACGGTGCTCCTGATGCACGTCGGCGGGCGGCGCGGCGACGCCGCGACCGGCATCCACTGGCATGCCGACCCGTCGACCCGCATCCGCTACCACTCCGACCCGGCGCGCACCGTCATCGACACCGTGGAGCTGACCGCGCCCGACGGGAAGGTCACCGTCTTCAAGGCGAAGACCAAGCAGGAGCCGCCCGCCGGCGCGGTCGCGGAGTCGGGCGGGGCCGCCGGCGAGTGGCGCACGATGGATTGCGTCGACTGCCACAACCGCGCGGCGCACCCGTCGGTCTCCCCCGAGACCGAGGTCGATGCCGCTCTCGACGCCGGCACGATCGACCCGGGGTTGCCGTTCGTGCGGCGCGAGTCGGTGCGCCTCCTCAAGGAAACGAAGGGCACCGTCGATCAAGCGCGCGGCGAACTGGCCGTGGGGCTGCGCGCATTCTACGAGAAGGAGCAGGCCGCGACCGCCGCGTCGCAGGGGGAGGCGATCGCCGCCGCCGGCCGCGCTCTCGGCGACCTGTACGCGCGCAACCTCTTTCCGGCGATGGCGGTGGGCTGGGGGACCTACGCCGATCATCTCGGGCACGACGCCTGGCCGGGATGTTGGCGTTGTCATGACGGGGATCATGTCGCGCCGGACGGGATGGTGATAAGTCAGGATTGCGAAGCCTGTCATCGCGAGGTGACCCCCTCCTGATCGCGGCGGCGATCGCGGGCGGGGCCGGGAGGCCGGCATGTCGACGGACTTGAGACGAACGATGTCGAACCTTGCGCTGGCGGCGCTTTTCGCCGCGGGAGACGGCGTTTCGGCACGCGCCGAGGCTCCGCCGGCGACGATGCAGACCGGCAAACCGGCCGCGCCCCCCGCCGCGGCCGCCTACGCCGCGCCGGGCGCCTGCGGCGAATGCCACGAAGAGGAAGCCGCCGCCCTCGCGAAGACCAAGCACGGCCAGACCAAGGCGGCCAACTGGGACGCCGCCACCTCCTGCGAGACCTGCCATGGCCCCGGCGGCGCGCACGTCGATGCCGGCGGCACGAAGGAGACGATCAGGAACCCGGACCACATGACCGCGGCCGAGATCAACGCGACCTGCCTTTCGTGCCACGAGCGCGGCGACCGGTCGCACTGGATGGGGAGCCAGCACGAGGGGCGCGGGCTGG
>DATKFL010000547.1:0-3597 GCA_035511355.1 Dongiaceae bacterium | reverse complement strand
CGCGAACGGCGAGAACGGTCTCGACTACGCCTTCGGCGACGAGGCGGTCCTGAGCACCGGCATCGAGTCGGCGATCGGCGCGCGCGCATTCTGGTCGCTGCAGGTCAACGCACGCCGCGCCGGCCGCGACGAATATCTCGGCCAGTCGGTGCCGTCCACCGGCTCGACCTGGGTGGCGTTGACCCCGGGGCTCCGGAGCGCCGGGCCGAACTCGATCTACGGCTTCGTGCAGATCCCCGTCTACGAGACCGTCAACGAGACCAACCTGGCGCCGCGCTATGGGCTCGAGGTGGGATTCGCGAAGACTTTCTGACTCACGACGAGGCGGAGTCGCCACACCTCAGTCCCGCGCGGCATCCTTACTTTGAGTTCTTGACTGATGGAGAATTGGCCGTACAAATGCCGTAACGCAGTGCCGATTGCCGCGGTCCTTGGCAGGAGGGAGCCATGGGTGTGCCTCGCAGGCCGGAAGTCCCTGCGCGCGGAAGGCCCTTGAAGTGCGTCCGGGCCGTGCTGTGCCTGGCGACGCTGACTCTCGCCCTCCTCGGCGCTCCGTCCCTCGCCACCGCCCCCTCGGGTGTCGTGCCCGCCGCCGGTCCGGCCGCGCCGGCCGTCGCCGGTCCCCCCGAAGCGAAACCGGGTGAAGTGCTGGTCAAGTTCAAGGCGGGCACGGCCAGGTCGCAGAAGGACGCGATCCGGGACGAAGTCGCCGGCCGCACCCGGCGCCGGTTCCGCCATGGCGGCGAGCACTGGATCCTCGGCCGCGGACTCTCGACCGAAGCAGCGATCGAGCGGCTGCGACGCAATCCGAAGATCGAGTATGCCGAGCCGAACTACATCGTGCACGCCGAGCGCGCCCCCGACGATCCGATCTATCCGCGGCTCTGGGGCCTGCACAACACCGGGCAGAGCGGCGGGACCGCCGGTGCCGACATCCACGCGGAAGCGGCCTGGCAGGTGACGACCGGCAGCCCCGCCGTCGTGGTCGGCGTCATCGACACCGGCATCGACTACCGGCACCCCGACCTGGCGCCGAACATCTGGCGCAACCCCGGCGAGATCGAGGCGAACGGGATCGATGACGACGGCACCGGGTTCATCGACGACGTCCGCGGCTGGGACTTTGCCAACGATGACAACGACCCGCTCGACGACGCCGGCCACGGGACGCACGTGGCGGGGACCATCGGCGCCGTGGGGAACAACGGCCTGGGTGTCGCCGGCGTCGCCTGGAACGTCACCCTCGTGCCGATCAAGTTCCTCGGCGGCAACGGCTCGGGCACGGAGGCCGACGCCATCGCCGCCATCGATTACGCGACCGCGATCGGCGCCGTCATCACCAACAACTCCTGGGGAGGAGGGGGCTTCTCGCAGGCGCTCCTCGACGCCATCACGGACGCCGGGGCGGCCGGCAGCCTCTTCGTCGCGGCCGCCGGGAACGAAGCGCAGAACGGAGATGCCGTGCCGCACTATCCCTCCGGGTACGCGGCGGCGAACATCGTGTCGGTCGCGGCCACCGATGACCGCGACCAGCTCGCCTTCTTCTCGAACTACGGCGCCGCCTCGGTCGATCTGGCCGCCCCGGGGGTGGACATCCTCAGCACCTTTCCCGGCGGAACCTACGACGAGTTGAGCGGGACCTCGATGGCCACGCCGCACGTCGCCGGCGTCGCCGCGCTGCTGCGCAGCGTCGAGCCGGGCATCGGCGTGGCGGATCTCAAGAGCCGCCTCCTGCAGATGACCGATCACATCCCGTCGCTCGCCGGCAGGACCCTGACCGGCGGCCGTCTGAACGCCTTCCTGAGCGTCGCCGGACCGGAGACGATTCCTCCGGGCGCGGTCTTCGATCTCGCCGCGCTGGCGTCGAACAGCTTCAGCGTGACGCTCGGATGGACCGCCACGGGGGACGACGGCGCGGTCGGAACCGCCTCGGCCTACGACCTCCGCTACGCCACCTCTCCCATCGACGACGCGAGCTTCGGGGCCGCGACCCGGGCGCCGGGCTCCCTCGTCCCGGCCGTCGCCGGCAGCGCCGAGCGCTTCGAGGTCAGGGGCCTCCAGGCGGCGACGAACTACTATTTCGCCCTCAAGGCGATCGACGAGTGGGGGACCACCGGTCCCCTCTCGAACCTCGCAAGCGGCACGACGCTCGGCCCGCCGGACGTGTCGGTGCAGCCCGCGACCGTCGAGGCCGACCTGTCGGTCGATGCCGCCACGACGCGCACCGTGACGATCCGCAACGACGGCGCCGGCGATCTGAACTTCGACATCGCGGTGCGGAGGTCCGGGACCGCCATGGTCGCCCGGACCGCCGGAATCGATCTTCCGGCGCGCGCGGCCGGCTTCACGCGCGCGGACGTCGCGCCGGCGCGCCCCGCCTCGGCGGGGACGGGGTCGCTGCGAGTCCTGCTGTACGAGTGCGGCGCCGAGTCCATCGAGATCAAGCGGCTCCTGGAGACGTTCCCCGATTTCGTGACCATCGACGTCCGTTCCGGCTCCCGGCCGGTGCCGGGGATCGCCACCCTGCTCGACTACGATGCGGTGCTCGTGGTGGTGAACCAGCTCTGCGGCGACGTGGACAGGCTCGGAGACCTGCTCGCCGACTACGCCGACGCGGGCGGGGGCGTGGTGCTCACGCTAGCCGCGTTCTTCGATCGCTGGACTCTGCACGGCCGGTTCGAACGGGACGGCTATCACCCCCTCGTCCAGGAGGGCCCGGGCACATCCTCCTCGTCGCTCGGTTCCTTCGACGCCACGCATCCGATCATGGCCGGGGTGACCGCGGCCACCTGCACCTTCATCAAGGACATGGCTCCGGCGCCGGGGGCGACGACCATCGCGGCATGGGCCTCGGGCGAACCGCTCGTGGCGGTCAAGGGTCCGAGTGTCGTTGCGGTCAATGTCTTGGTCCACGGGACGGGGCGCTGGACCGGCGACGTCCCGCTCCTCCTGCGCAACGCCCTCGTGTGGTCGGCAGGGACCCGCGCCTCCTGGCTCACCGTCGAGCCGTCCCGGGGAATCGTCCCCGCCGGCGGGCAGGCGGAGATCAGCCTGCGCCTCGACGCCGGGGGACTCTCCGTCGGCGATCACCATGCGGAGCTGCAGGTTCACACCGACGACCCGGACGAGGGGGTGATCCCGGTCCCGGTCAGGCTCCGGGCGACGGGGGCGCCGGATATCGAGGTGACCGGCCAGGAGGTCGTCCTCGAATCGAGCCGCGACTACGTGACGAGCTACGCGTGGACGACCCACGCGATCACCGCCCCGGTTCCTCCGGAAGGCCCCGGTTTCATCGACCTGGTCGCCATCGGCGATCACGATGGCGAGGTGCCCGGCGAATACGCCGGCTTCTACGTCGAACACGCCTTCTCGGAGACAGTGAGCAACACCGGAGCGGCCTGCGTGCCGGCGGAGCTGAGGATTCCGATGGACGAGGGGGAGCTCGTCTCCCTGCTCGCCGACGGACGCCTCGACGTGCAGGTCCAGAACGGTCCCAACGCGGAGGCGTCCTGCCCGGTCAACCGGCACACCGTCCGGTTGAGATACTCCGGCCCCGGGGCCGCGCTCGATTTCGGGACCGTCCGCGCCGGCGGTTCC
>DATKFL010000546.1:0-4524 GCA_035511355.1 Dongiaceae bacterium | reverse complement strand
CCCCTGAGGAGCGGCAGGATGTCGTCACAGGCGCTCTCCATGTCCTGCGCCCCCTGCATCAGGACGACCGGAATGGGGGCGAGGCGCTTGACCTCGTCGAGGGTGAGGAACTCCTCGTCCTTCGGCAACGGCACGATGCTGGTCGGCATCTGCAGCGTGACCCGGAAGATCCGGTTCGAATGGTGCTGCGGGCCGATGAGCAGCGCCCCCGCGACCCCGTCGACGCCGCCGCGATTGAACATGAAGGGGAGCATGGTCGCGCCCCAGGTGTAGCCGGCGAACAGGACCGGCGTGCCGGCCGGCAGCCCCGCCTTCTCGTTCGCGAAATCGCGCAGCGTCCTGAGATCGCGGGCCCAGTCGACATCCTCCATGTCGCGGGTGAAGAAGTCCTGCGAGTCGACGCCGATCACCGTGCGCCCCTTCGACGCAAGGTACGACGCGGTGTCCTGCAGGACCGGCTTCCAGCCCCAGTCGCCGGCGAACAGCAGGACGGCGCGCGCCTCCCGCGCGACCGGCGGCACCGCGGGGTAGATGAAGAAGCTGCGCTTCAGGCCCATCCGCAGGCGAAGCGTGGCGCTGGACGGCTCCATGCGCACCACGCCTTCGGCGGGGGTCGCGACGGCCGGTTCCGACGGGGCGGGGGACGGCGCGGGCGACCCGGCGGGCGCGGGCGACCCGGCCTCCGCCGCCGGCGGCGTCCCGGGTGGCGGTGCCGGCGGGTCGCCGTGCGACGCCATCGCGACGACCAGCGCCGGCAGCGCCAGCACGACCGCCGCGAGTTCCATTCTCAAAGGGTGGGGCATCGAACCGGTCTCCCGCACATGGCCCGGCGACGGCAGGGCCAACGGTTCTACCACACGTTGTAGCGCCCGTCCATCAAGCCTTTTGCGGCGGGATGCGCGCAGGCGGCGCCGGTGCCGTGCGCGCCGTGGCGTGCTGCCGGGACTCGTCGGGGAAGGCCAGGAGGTTGCCGCCGTACAGGTAGTCGCGGGTTCGCTCGTAGACCAGGCGCGGGTCGACCGGCCGGCGCGCCAGACCTGAGGCCAGAGCCGCCGCCGCCACCGCCTGCGCCACTTCCGGCACCCCCTGGAACTCGAGCGGGCGCGGCAGGATGCTCCCCGGGGTCAGGTCGTAGTCGGGCACGAGGTCGGCGAGCGCCTGCGCCGCCGCGAGGTTCATGGCGTCGTCGATGTCGCGCGCCGCGACGTCGAGCGCGCCGCGCAGGATGCCGGGGAACGCCAGGAGGTTGCTGATCATGTTCGGCCGGTCGGCGCGCGACGAGGCCACCACCGCGGCGCCGGCGGCGAGCGCCGCCTCGGGCGCGATCTCCGGCACCGGTGTCGCCAGCGCGAAGACGATCGGCCGCTCCGCCATCTCGCGCACCATGTCGGCCGACAGGATACCGCCGCGCGACAGCCCGACGAACAGGTTGCGCCCGCGGATCGCCTCGAGCATGCCGCCGCGCACGCCGCCCTTGTTCGTGCGCGCCGCCAGCGCCTGCTTCTCCGGATTCAGCCCCGGCCGACCTTCGTAGATCGCGCCGCGCGCGTCGCACACCACCACGTCCGCGACTCCGGCCGCGAGCAGCAGGCGCGCCGCCGCCGCGCCGCCGGCGCCGGCGCCGCTGACCACCGCCTCGATCTGCTCGAGCGATCGACCGGTGAGACGCGCGGCGTTCAGGAGCGCCGCCAGCACCACGACCGCCGTGCCGTGCTGCGCGTCGTGGAAGACCGGGATGTCGATCGCCTGCCGGAGGTGGCGCTCGATCTCGAACCCCGCTCCCGACGCGATCCCCTCCATCAGCACCCCGCCGAGCGTCGGCGCCAGAGCGCGCACCACCGCTTCGACTTCCGAGGGCTCGGCGGCGTCGAGACAGAGCGGCATCGCCTCGATGCCGGCGAACAGTTTCAGGAGCGCGCACTTCCCTTCCGCCATCGGCAGCGCCGCGAGCGGGCCGACCGGGCCGAGCGACATCACCGCCGAGCCGTCGCTGACCACCGCGACCAGGTTGCCGCGCGTCGTGTAGTCCCAGACCGCCATCGGGTCGCGGATGATCTCGCGCACCGGCACCGCGACCCCCGGCGACGCGATGATCCCGAGGGTCATCTCGTCCTTGAGCGGCAGCTTCGAGACCATGCCGATGACACCGCGGTAGCGCCGGTGCAGGTCGAGCGACTCCTCGCCGCGGGACCGCGGCTGGGCGCGCTCCGCGAGCCGGGTCGGGGCTTCGAGAAAGGCGGCCTCGCCCTCGTAGATCAGGTGGCGCGCGTGCTCGCCGATCTCGTCGGGCTGCACGTCCTCGGCCGCGACGCCGAGGGCCACCGCGGCGTTCGCCACCGCGCGCGCCACCGCCGGCCCGACTCTCAGGTCGAGGACGCGCGGGATGATCCGGTCGGGCGCCACCGCCTTCTCGGGGATGAGCGACGCGATCGCGTCGGCGGCCGCGATCAGCATCTCGTCGTAGACCCTGGTGGCGCGCGAGTCCATGACCCCGCGCAGGATCCCCGGGAAGGCGAGCGCCACGTTCAGGCCGTGCCGGTAGTTGGCGCCCCCGGTCAGCACCACCGCCGCCCCGGCCTCGCGCGCCTCGTCGGGATCGATCTCCGGCTCGGGCGTGGCCAGCGCCAGCACGATGGCGCGCGGCGCCATGCCGCGGATCATCTCGGGGGTCACCGTGCGCGCCGCCGACAGGCCGATCAGGACGTCGGCGCCGGCGAGCGCCTCGCGCACCGTCCCCGCCTTGCCGCCGGCGCGGAACTCCTGCGCCGCCGCTTCCTTGAAGCGGTTCATCCCCTCGGCGCGCCCCGGCGTCAGGATGCCGTGCCGGTCGCAGAGCGTGATCTCCTTGAGACCGGCGCGCCTCAGGAAGCGCGCCACGCTGATCCCGGCGCCGCCGGCGCCGGTGATGACGGTCTTGAGCCCGCCGAACTCCTTGTTGACCAGGCGCACGGCGTTCTTGAGCGCCGCCAGCACGATGGCGCAGGTCCCCTGCATGTCGTTGAACAGGAAGGGCACCGGCAGGTCGGCATCGCTCATGCCGTCGAGGATCTCGTACAGCTCGAACGATCGCGGCGAAGCGATGTCCTCGATCGCGATGGCGCCGAAGGTCGGCGCGAGCCGGCGGATCAGCTGCGCGAGCTTGTGCGGGTCACGCTCGTCGAGGCAGATCGGAAATGCGTCGAGCGCCGCCAGCGCCTTGCAAAGTACCGCCTTCCCTTCCATCACCGGAAGCGCCGCCGCCGGCCCGGCGTCACCGAACGACAGCACCGACGATCCGTCGGTGACGATCGCCACGGCGTTGCCGCGCAGGGTGCAGGTCCAGGCGGCCGACGGGTTGTCGACCAGCTCCTGGCAGGTCGCCGACAGCGCCGGCCCGTAGACCAGCTCCATCATCGATTCGTCGCGGATCGGGATCTTGCCGCGAATCGACAGGAGCCCGCGCCCGCGCCGGTAGTGCCTGAGTATCTCGTCCGGCTCCGGCCGCCTCACGAGCGCTCCTCGCGAGCCGAGCGATACGGAAGTCTGGTCAGACGCGCTCGGGTTCGATGCGAGATGCGGATGTGAAAGGGCGCGAGGAGCGATCTCGAAGGTTGACCCGGAGCGAGCGGAACGACGATCACAGCCGCGATGCTATCGGCCGCCCCGCTGCGCCGTCAACCTGAGATTCCACTCGCGACGGAAGCCCCGGCACGCGACCCGCGCGGGGCCTCCGAGACCCCGCGGGCAGGGAGGCGCGCAGTCTGCGCCGACGCCCGCGGGGCGAGGCGAGCGGAGGTCGCGCGTAGGGCCGCAGGCCCGATCCGCGCGGCCGGACGCGGTGCCCCGCGCGGGTCGCGTGCCGGGGCTTCCTACGGGCAGAGCCCCGCCGCCGGCGCCGTGCGGATGATCCGCCTCACGCTCGTGCGTGGCGGACAGCCATTCACCGGCACTCCGATGCCGCTCGCGACCGGCTCGAGACTTTGATTCAGGCAGACCGCACCGGCGGTCGAGAGGTTCGACGGCAGAGCCGGGCAGGTCGCACCGCCGCCCGGACAGTCGGCCGCCGTTTCGCAGAGTTTCCCGGGGCTGTTGCCGCCGGCGCAGATGGTGTGCCGGGCGCAGCCGCCCATGTGCGCCGGGCCCGAGTCGGTCCGACAGAAGATGGTCTCCAGCGTGCAGGTCCCGCCGGCGCCGCAGTCGGCGGTCAGGTTGCAGGGACGACCCGGGTCGGTGCCGAGGTTGCACCATCCGGCATCGCGGCAGATCGCCGGGTTGGCGCAGCCGAAGGCATTGACCGTCGACCCGGACGGCCCCGAAGGAACGATCAGGTAGTAGGTCACGTTCCCCGAAGCCGGGTTCGGATCGGCCGCCTGGTTCAATGGTCCGCTCGTTCCGTTCACGCCGCCGACGATGCCTCCCGGCGCCGGCGTCCCGGCGATGCCGCTCGCGAGGCAGGCGGGCGGGGTGCCCGGCCCGGAGAGGTCGAGGAGCCATACTCCCGCCACGAGATGCACGCGGGTGCCGCCGGCGACGAGGGTGCCGCGA
>DATKFL010000545.1:0-6369 GCA_035511355.1 Dongiaceae bacterium | reverse complement strand
CTGCTCTGCCTCGGGTTCGACACCGGGCAGAAGCCGGTGACGCTCCTGCAGCCGCTCGCCGGCGGCGAGGCGCGCCCGATCGCGCAGGAGATCCCCCCCAACGCCCGGATGGTGCGCTTCGGCCCCGACCGCCGGTCGTACGTCTACCTGGTCAATCGGAACGGATCGGGCGAGTTCTGGGCGCAACCCGCCGACGGCGGCAAGGCGAGGCTGCTCGCGCGCCTCGAGGGGAAGGAGGCCGGCGACTTCCTCTTCTCCCCCGACGGATCGCAGCTCGCCGTCGTCTCCATGGAGCGCTCGGGCGACGTCATCACCCTCGGCCGGCCGCGCCCCTAGCCGGCCGTCGCCTCGCGCCGTCGCGGGGGTCCGGTTCAGGGAATCCTGACCCGCTCCAGCGCCTCCTCCAGGAACTCCGTCCGCTCGTCGAGATAAGGGGTGCTCGGATTGTGGGTGTAGGAGCGCGGGCTCGGGATCATCGCGGCGAGGTGGGCCGCCTCGTCGGGTGAGAGGTCGAAGGCCGGCCGACCGAAGTAGTGCTGCGCTGCCGCCTCGGCGCCGTAGATCCCGTTCCCCCACTCGATGACGTTCAGGTAGATCTCGAGGATGCGACGCTTCGGGAGCGCCGTCTCGATCATCACGGTGATCACCGCCTCCTCCGCCTTGCGCGGCCAGGTGCGCCGCGGCGACAGGAAGAGGTTCTTGGCGAGCTGCTGGCTGATGGTCGAGCCGCCGTGCCGGACGTTGCCGCGCCGCTCGTTCCGGTCGATCGCCTCGCCGATGGCGTGCAGGTCGAATCCCGAGTGCTCGAGGAAGCGCTGATCCTCGCCGGCGATGACCGCGCGCTTGAGGTCGTTCGCGATCCGCTCGTACGGAACCCAGCGCTGCTGCAACCGCGCGGACGGATTGCTCTGCCGCAACCGCTCGAGACCGCGCTCCATGAACGCCGTCGTGCGCGGATCGTGACCGCGGAGCCACCAGACCTCGGCGAAGATCCAGGCGTGCCAGCCGATCAGGATGAGCGCGGCGAGCGCGAGCAGGCGGAGAACCAGCCGCCGGGCCGGGCGCCCCGGCAGCGCGCCTTTCGAAGCCGGGGCGTGCGACTCACCCTTCGCGGGCTTTGGAGTCGGGTCGAAGAGCATCGCGCGCCGAAGGTCCTCGCGCTCAGCGAAGGGGTGCCGCGATCAGGTTCGAGACCAACGTGAGCATCGGGATCCGCAGCCGCAGGACAGGCGCCTAGCATAGCCGTTACGCGTCCGGTCCGTGTCCTGCATTCGGACGATGGAACCCAGGGTGAACCGCGGCACGCCGGGATGCCCCCCCCATGGTGGCGCGCAGCCTGTTGCTCGATTGTGCGAAACCACACCAGGGAAAAGGCTTAGCCTGCCTGTCGAGTTGCGCCGCAGGCAGCGGGCCCACTCCCGGCCCCTGCCCTCGGAAGCGCGCTTCTGCGAGCAACAAGCTGCGCGCCACCATGGAACGCCGTTTGCCTTCCGGCGCCCCCATGCTGGCCTGGACCGGAAGGGGAAGCGTGAGCGCCCCCCCGCGTACGCTGGGGCTCGACGCCGCCGCGGCGCTGGTGGTGGGGGAGATCGTCGGCGTCGGCATCTTCCTGACGCCGGCCGAGATGACCCGCGCACTCGGGTCGCCCTTCTGGGTGCTCCTGGTCTGGCTCGCGGTCGGGGCGACGGCGTTCTGCGGCGCGCTCTCGTACGGCGAACTGGCGGCCCGCTTCCCGGAGGCGGGTGGCGGCTACGTCTACCTGCGCGAAGCGTGGGGACCGGGTCTCGCGTTCCTGTACGGCTGGAAGAGCCTCCTCGTCATGGACCCGGGGCTCACCGCGGCGCTCGCGGCCGGATTCGGTCACTACGCCGGGTCGCTCGTCCCGCTCGACCCGCTCGAAGAGAAGCTCGTGGCGATGGCGTTGATCCTGAGCCTGGCGATCTGCAGCGCGCTGGGGGTGCGCCTCGGAGGGAACGTCGTGCGCGGGCTCGCGTTCGCGAAGCTCCTCCTCCTCGGGACGATCATCGTCTGGGGATTCGGGTCGTCGCGTGGCGCCTGGGTGCACTTCACGCCGTTCGTGACCCCCCGCCCCGGCTCGGCGTCGCTGGTCGCCGGCCTCGCGAGCGGCCTCATCGGCGCCTTCTTCTCGTTCGGCGGCTTCTGGGACGTCGCCAAGATCGGCGGCGAGATCCGCGACCCGGCGCGCACCCTGCCGCGCGCGCTGGCGCTCGGGGTCGGGGTCGCCACCATCGTCTACATCATGACCAGCGCCGCCTTCATTCACCTCGTGCCGATCGAGGCGGCAGGGTCGGGGCCGGCGTTCGCGGCGCAGGCGGGCGAGGCGCTGTTCGGCGCCAGCGGCGGGCGCGTCTTCGCCGGCATCGTCCTGGTCGCCATCGCCGGCAGCCTCGCGGCGGTCCTCATGACGGCGCCGCGGGTCTACTACGCCATGGCGAAGGACGGCCTGTTCCCCGCCGCCGTCGGGCGGTTGCACCCGCGCTTCGGGACTCCGGTGCGCGCCATCTGTGTGCAGGCCCTGCTCGGCTGCGTCGCGGTCGGCCTCGCCACGTTCGAGGCGATCCTGGCCTACTTCATCTGCATCACGGTGGTCTTCGTGGCGCTCACCGTGGCGGGGCTTTATCGTCTGCCGCGGCCGGAGGGGAACGCCTTCCGCGTGCCGGGGTATCCTGTGACGCCGCTCCTGTTCCTGCTGCTTCTGGTGACGATCATCGGGCTCTTTTTCGCCGGGCGGCCGCTCGAATCGGCGCTCGGGACGGCAGTCGTCGCCCTCGGCTATCCGGTGTATCGCTTCGTGGCATCGCCGCGGCGGATGCGGCCGCAGGAGGAGGCTTCATGACCTGGATCAAGACCGTCCCCTTCACCCAGGCCGACGCGGCGCTGCGCCGTGCGCTCGAGGCGCAGCACGCGCTCTACCCGAAGGAGTACGAGCGCGACCCCGGCGACGACGGCGCGAGCAGCATCGTGGCGACCCACACGTTGATCCCGGAGGCGCTGCACCACGCCTTCGCCACCTTCGGCGCGCTGATGTCGCCCGATCTGCCGCTCACCCGCCGCCAGCACGAGATGATCACGACCGTCGTGTCGGCCACCAACCGGTGCCACTATTGACTGGAATCGCACGCAGAGTTTCTGCGTCGCGTGACGATGGACGAAGCGTTCGTGGAGTCGATCCGCAAGGATTTCAGAACCGCAGCGATCTCCGAGCAGGACCGCGTCATGCTCGAGTACGTCGAGACCCTGACCCGCGACGCGACCCGCATCGGCAAGGCCGATCACGACCGGCTCCGCGCCATCGGATTCGACGACCGGGGGATTCTCCAGATCACCCTGATCGCCTCCTGGTTCAACTACATCAACCGCGTCGCCGACGCGCTCGGCGTCGGGCGCGACTGAAGGCGCCTCCCGGAATCCGCGACGGCGCCCCGCGTCATCATTATTTCTATGCGGGCGGGGCCGCCGCATCATAGGCGGTCGTCATCGAGCGCCCTCCCGGGGCGCCGCTTCCTCCGCCGCCCGACTCCGATCAATAGGATGCGTCCGCCTCGGCCGGGCTCCGCACCGACTGGCGCGGGCATTGCTTTGCCGGCCCCGCCGCTCGGCGTCTGGCGTCGCAGCGGGCCGTCATCGGGTCACACCTGGGGGGGAAGCGTCATGGGGTCTTTCAGAAGGTCGATCCTGCCGGTCGTCGTCTTTCTTGGTGCGGCGCTCGCCGCGACGCCGGCGCCGGCGCAGACCCAGGACGCGACCCTGCAGGGGGTCGTGCGCGACGCGGCCAAGAATCCGATCGCCGGTGCCACGGTCACCGCCACGAACGACCTCGGCAAGGACTCGACCTCGTCGAAAAGCGGGGCCGACGGGTCGTACACCCTCGCCCTCCCGCCGGGGTCGTACACCCTCAAGGTGTCGGTCGCCGGCTTCTGGGGCCCGACGATCCCCGTCACGGTCGCGGCCGGGGGCGACAACCGGGTCGACTTCTCGCTGCTGCCGATGCTCAACGAAGTGGTCACGGTCACCGCCACCAAGCGCGAGACCTCGACGCTCGACGTGCCGTTCTCGATCGAGGCGCACTCGGAGCAGGACCTCCGGGACCGCGGCGCCGAGAATATCGAGGACGTCGCCGCCAACGTCGCCTCGTTCTCGGTGCAGAACCTCGGCCCCGGCCAGAGCCAGGTGTCGATGCGCGGCGTCTCCGCCGGCCAGATCGCGCGCGACCAGCCCGGCGTGAAGGAGCAGGTCGGGGTCTACCTCGACGAGTCGCCGGTCTCCCTGTCGCTGTTCACCCCCGACCTCGATCTCGTCGACATGAACCGCGTCGAGGTGCTGCGCGGCCCGCAGGGGACCCTGTTCGGCGCCGGGTCGGACACCGGCACGGTGCGCTACATCAGCAACCAGCCGATCCTCGAGTCGAACGAGGGCTTCGTCGAGCTCGGCGCCGCGGGGGTGGACACCGGAAGCGGCTACGGGGACATCAAGGCCGGCGTCAACGTGCCGATGGGAGACAAGACGGCGGCCCGTTTCGTCGGCTACTACACCCACCTGCCCGGCTACGTCGATGCGGTGCAGCCCGACCAGAGCACCGACTCCGACGTCAACGACGGCTTTCGCACCGGCGCGCGCGCCGCGGTCACCTTCGCCCCGAGCGAGAAGCTGACCATCACGCCGCGGGTCGCGGTGCAGCGCGTCGAGCGGAACGGCTGGAACCTGAACGACATCTACAACATCCTCGCCAATCCGTTCACCACCACGCGTCCGCCGGTGACGCTCGGCGACCGCGAGGAGTTCACCCAGCTCGACGAGTCGTTCAAGGACGACTTCGCGCTGGCCGACCTGAACCTGCGCTACGACTTCGGGCCGGTGACGCTCACCTCGATCACCTCCTACATGGATCGGAAGATCCGGGTCATCCGCGACACCACGGCGCTCACGGCGTCGTTCACCGGCGCCACCGTCGGCCTCCCCGAGCCGATCTACACACTCGACTCGCCGCTCTTCGACGACACCGACGCGGCGGTCTGGACCCAGGAGCTGCGGCTCTCGGGGGAGACCAATCGCGTGCACTGGCTGGGCGGCCTCTTCTACATGGACTCGGAGCGCCTGTACGGTCAGAACGTCACGGTGCCGGGCTTCACTGCCGCCACCGGCATTCCCACCCAGGGCGCGGAGGCGCCGCTCGACACGATCTTCTTCAGCCGGTTCGACTACGACCTCTCCCAGTGGGCGGTCTTCGGCGAGGCGACCTTCCAGCTCACGCCGAAGTTCGACCTCACCGCCGGGTTGCGCTACTACAACTACCACGAGGACAAGGACCAGTTCATCGACGGCAACACGAACTTCACCGGCAACCCGAACTTCCCGACCGGCGTGCTGTCGATCCCCGGATCGGTCGAGTCCGACGGTATCGCCCCGCGCCTCATCGGCACCTGGAAGTTCAACGAGGATCATGTCCTGAACGTGCAGGCGTCGGAGGGGTTCCGTCTCGGAGGGATCAACGATCCGCTCAACGTGCCGCTCTGCTCGCCGGAGGACCTGCTCACGTTCGGCGGGCACGACACCTGGGATGACGAAAAGATCCGGAACTACGAGATCGGCTACAAGGCGAGGAACCTGAAGGGTCGCGCCGCGCTGAACGTCGCGCTCTTCTACATGGACATCGAGGACCTGCAGACCACGGTCACCGCCGGGACCTGCTCGTCGCGCCTGGTGTTCAACGTGCCGAAGGCCCGGAGCCGCGGCCTCGAGCTCGAATACTCGATGGCGCCCAACGACCACTTCGACTTCTCCTTCTCGGGGTCGGTGAACGACGGGCAGCTGCGATCGACCGTCACCTCGACCGACGGCCTCGGCAACGTCAGCGTCGTCTCCGGCATCGAGGAGGGTCGGCGCCTGCCGTCGGTTCCCGAGGTGCAGGCGGCGCTCTCGGCGATCTATCGGTGGGAGGTGGCGGGCGGCTCGCAGATGTACGTCACCGGCACCTGGCAGTACGTCGGCTCGCGCTTCACGCAGGTGGGGGACGAGGACCTCGGAACGCTCGACATGACGGCACCGCCGCTGTTCAACACGATCGGCGGGCCGCTGACCCAGAACATCTTCACCTACGATCCGAAACTGCCGGCCTACGACATCCTCAACCTGCGCCTCGGACTCAGGACCGGCGCGTGGGACATCTCCCTCTACGGCAACAACGTCCTCAACGAGCTCGCCTATCTCTCGCTCGACCGCGAGCGCGGCACGCTGGCGCGCATCGCCTACCTCGTGAACCAGCCGCGCACGATCGGGATCAAGACGCGCTACAGCTTCTGAGGGGTGAGGGCGGGCCGGCGCCTAGAACGCGACGGCGCGCTGCAGCAC
>DATKFL010000544.1:0-3231 GCA_035511355.1 Dongiaceae bacterium | reverse complement strand
TAGATCTCCTCGAGGTACTCGATGATCGCGAGCGAGTCGGGGATGACCAGCCCCCGGTGATGCAGCACCGGGACGCGGCCGGTCGGCGACAGCTTCCGGCGGGCGCTCCGGTCGACATCCCCCTTGATCGGCAGCCCGTTCTCCTCGAACGGCACCCCCTTGTGCTTGAGCGCCACCCAGGGGCGCATCGACCACGAGGAGATGTTCTTCTCGCCGATATAGAGGATCGGGGTGTCGCTCATGACAGGGCCTCCTTGGGGTGCGCCGACCAGTGGGTGAGATTCCATTCGAGAAGCGCCAGGCCGCGTCCGCCCGCGGTTCCGGGCTGGCTCTCGTAGACCGACAGGGCCGCGTTCTTCGGCTCGTCGTGGCGGTCGAGCTCGAGGACCTTGTCCTCCTCGAGCCGCTCGATGAGACGCCGGAACGAGAGCACGACCACGCTGTGGGTCACCACCAGCACCCGCTGCCCGGCATGCTCGCGCACGAGCGTGCCGAGAAACGAATGGACGCGGAGGTTGACGTCCGGATACGACTCGCCGCCGGGCGGCCGGTAGTAGTACTTGCCGACCTTGAGCCGCCGCTCGTGCTCCTGCGGGTGAATCGCGCGGAGCCCCTTCTTCGTCAGCCCCTCGAGGATCCCGAACTCGCGCTCCCGGAGCCGCTCCTCCATCACCTCGACCGGCGAAGGCTCGAGGCGCGCGCAGGCGATCGCGGCGGTCTCGCGCGTGCGCCGGTAGGGCGACACGTAGGCGACGTCGAACGGCGGATGCCCCTTGGCGAGCGCCTGTCCGACCTCGTCGGCCTGGCGCTTCCCGAACGCGGTGAGCGGGACGTCGACGTCGCGGTCGTTCAACTGCAGATGAGTCAGCGGCGAGTCGATCTTCTCGAGATACTGCCGGTGATAGTTGGCCTCGCTCTCGGCGTGACGCATCACCACGAGACGGGCGGGCCATTTGTAGACGGCGGACGCTGCGGGCACGGGCCAAGTTTACATGAAGGGCCGGTCGGCCCGGCGCCGATGCGCCGCGCGGGAGTCCCCGGACAGGCTCCCGGCGGGTGCTACAATCGCCCCCTTCCATGGCCGCCGCCGACTCCGCCGCCGGGCGGCACCGACTCCTGGTCGCCCTCAACTTCGCCGCCGTCTATACGTTGTGGGGTTCGACCTATCTCGCCATCCGGTACGGCGTGCAGACCTTGCCGCCGGCCCTCATGGCCGGAACGCGCTTCTTCACCGCGGGGACGATCCTCCTCGCTTTTCTCCTGTGGCGGGGCGTGCCGCTCCCGCCGCGCCGGATGCTCGGCCCGATCGCCCTGATCGGCATGCTGATGCTGTTCGGCGGGAACCTCCTGGTCACCATCGCCGAGTTGACCGTGACCTCCGGGATGGCGGCGGTCATCGTCGCCAACCTGCCGTTCTTCATGGTGGCCTGCGAGTCGCTGCGGGAGGATGGCGAGCGGCTGACCCTCCTGAGCGGCGTCGGGCTCCTGTGCGGCTTCACCGGTGTGGTCATCCTGACCTGGCCGAAACTGCAGGCGGTCGGGTTCCGGCACCCGTGGGAGATGCGCGGCGAGCTGGCGCTGCTCGGCGCCAATCTCTGCTGGGCGATCGGCTCGATCCATTCGAAGCACCGGGTGCGCGACGTGGCGCCGCTGATATCGGTGGCGCTCCAGATGCTGATCGCCGGGGCGGCGCTCCTGCTGTTCGGGCTCCTCCTCGGCGAGGCGCCGCGCTATCACCTGACTCCCGGGGGGGCGCTCGCGGTGGGGTGGCTGGTGGTCGCGGGGTCGCTGTTCGGCTACTCCGCCTACATCTGGCTCCTGACGCACGTTCCGGTGGTGAAGGTCTCCACCTACGCCTACGTCAATCCGGTCATCGCGCTCCTGCTCGGGTGGCTCCTGCTCGGCGAGACCCTCGACACCCGGGTCGGAGTGGGGACCCTGGTCATCCTGGCCGGGGTGGCGGTGGTGAACCTGGCGCGAGTTCGCCGCCGGGTCGCCGCCTGAGGCGACCCCCCTCCTCGGGGTGCATGCCGGGCCCCGGGGAATTATCTTGGGAGCCATGTTCCGCCGAAGCGTTGCCCCCGATCCGCCCCGCGGACGCCGGTTCCCGGGAACCGCCGGATCGACCCCGGTTTCGCATAGAATGAGGCCGCTTTCCCGCCGCGCCAGCCACCGATCTCGGGGGGAGATCGCGCCGGCCGGGTTGCGCCGTTACGGAATCGAGATCGCCGGCATGGCCCGGTCGCGGACGGCCTGACTGCCGCGCATCTCCCTCCCATGAAAGAAGGCATGTCGACGCCTCGAGCCAGGACGCACATCCTCACCGTTTCGGTCGAGGACTACTTCCACGGCGCGTCCCTGGACGGGGTGGTGGCCCGCAAGCACTGGACCCGGATCGAGTCGCGGCTCGAGAAGAGCATGCGGGAGGTGCTCGACCTCCTCGCGGAGCACCAGGTCACCGCCACCTTCTTCGTGCTGGGATGGATCGCGGAGCGGCAGCCGGAAATCGTCCGGATGATCCGCGACCGCGGCCACGAGATCGCCAGTCGCGGCTACTGGCCGCGCGGCGGCGTGAAGGGGATGCTGCCGCACACTCCCGAGCTGCGCGAGGAGCTGCAGCGCGCCAAGGAGGCCCTGGAGGCGGCCGGGTCGAACCGGATCGTCGGCTACCGCCACCCGCGCTGGATCATGGACCCGAAGGAGCTGTGGGTCATCGACGTGCTGGTCGAGGAGGGGTATCTCTACGACAGTAGCGTCAACCCGATCCTGCGCCGCTTCGCCCGCGACCCGCGCTTCATCGAGGCGCACCATCACCGGCACTCGGTCTCCAACCAGTCGATCGCGGAGCTGCCAGTGTCGACCGTCAGCCTGCTCGGATGGCGGCTGGCCTTCTCGGGCGGCAACTACGTGCGCCAGCTGCCGCATCCGCTGCTGCGCCAGGCGGTGTCGTGGTGGGATCGCACCCGGCCGACGCCGATCGTCTTCTACTTCATGCCGTGGGAGATGGATCGCGACCAGCCGCAGATCCGCGGCATCTCACGGCTGCAGCGGATCCGCCAGTATCGCCAGCTGGGCAAGACGCGCGACGTCTTCACGGAGTACTTCCAGCGCTTCAAGTTCCAGCCGATCGGCGACTACCTCGGGATCGACTGGCGCGCGCGGCCGGAGACCCGGGCGGCGGAGCCGCCGATCCGGATCGGCGGCGCCGAGCCGGAGCCGGCGAGCGACCCG
>DATKFL010000543.1:0-7499 GCA_035511355.1 Dongiaceae bacterium | reverse complement strand
GTGCAGGAGGTGCCGCCATGTCCGAATCGCCTTGCCGACGTCGATGCCCGGCGCTCGCGGTCGTCGGGCTCGCGGCCGCGCTCGGCGCCCTCCTGGCCGCCGTCCCGCTGCAGGCGGCGGCACCGAAGCTCGCGATCGCCGACCCGCTCCCGTCCTGGAACGACGGCGCGACCAAGAAGTCGATCCTCGCCTTCATCGACGCCGCGGTCAGCGACGGAAATCCCGCCTTCGTGCCGCCGGCGCAACGGATCGCGGTCTTCGACAACGACGGCACCCTCTGGGCCGAGCAGCCGATCTACTTCCAGCTCGCCTTCGCGATGGACCGAGTCAAGCGGCTCGCGCCGCAGCATCCCGACTGGCAGACGCACGAACCGTTCATGTCGATCCTCGGGGGCAACATTTCGGGGGTGCTGGCGGGCGGTGAAAAGAGCGTCGCGGAGCTGATCGCGGCCACGCACTCGGGCGTGACCACCGACGAGTTCGCCGCCGTCGTGCAGGAGTGGCTGGCGACCGCGCGTCACCCGCGATTCAAGCAGCCGTACGACGCCTGCGTCTACAGGCCGATGCTCGAGCTGCTTGCCTACCTGCGCGGCAACGGCTTCAAGACCTGGATCGTCTCCGGCGGCGGGATCGAGTTCATGCGCGTTTTCGCCGAAAGGGTCTACGGCATCCCGCCCGAGCAGGTGATCGGCAGCATGGGGAGGATGCGCTACGACCTGCGCGCCGGCGTGCCGGTCCTGGTCAAGATGCCGGAAGTCGATTTCATCGACGACGGCCCCGGAAAGCCGGTCGGCATCCAGAGGTTCATCGGCCGGCGGCCGATCGTCGCATTCGGCAACTCCGACGGCGATCAACAGATGCTGCAGTGGACCGCCGCCGGCGACGGAAAGCGGTTCGTGGGGCTCGTGCGACACACCGACGCCGCGCGCGAGTGGGCCTACGATCGGACCTCGCCGATCGGGAGACTGGACAAGGCGCTCGACGAGGCGACCGCGAAGGGCTGGACGGTCATCGACATGAAGCGCGACTGGCGGAAGGTGTTCGCGTTCGAGTGAGCCGCGGCGCCGGCTAGAAGTGGAACGTCGCCGCGGCGAACGGTCCCGACGCGAGCATGTCGTACTTGAAGAAGTCGCGCCCCTCGCCGTCCTCGTAGTCCATGTCGAGCGCGACGTAGCCGAACGCGGCGCCGAAGTGCGGCGAGATGCGCCAATCGAAGTGCGCCATCGCCTGCCAGGCGAAGTCGGAGCCGACGCCGAAGCCGCCGACATCGCCGCGCCCGACGAAGGTCCACTTCGAGCCCATCGGCACCTCGTAGCGGATGCCGACCAGCGGGTCGACCCACGATCGCCGGTCGCCGTCTTCCTGTGTCGTCCCGGTCACCGGACGCACCTCGACGTTCAGGTCGATGGCGGTGCCGCGCAGGCCGAAGTAGAGCTCGAACTGCTTCGCGAACCGCCACCCGCCGTCCACCTCGAGCATCGTCTGGTCGAAGTCGACTTCGGCGCTGCCGCCGAGCGGGCCGTCCTTGGTCATGGCGAGGCCCATGAACATCGAATTGACCATCACCGACCAGCGGCCGTCGGTGCCGCGGTAGGCCGCCATCGCCCCGAGCTGGAGGTGGTCGAGGATCTCGGAGAACGACACGTCGACATCGGCCTCGACCGGACCGACCGCCGATTTTCCCGACATCCCGGCGGCCAGCATGTAGATCGCGGCGGTGTGCTGCCATCCGTGCGTGCCGGTCGGGGCCGCCGCGGTCTGGGCGGAGGCCGCGCCGCCCGCGCCGCCGACCGCGACAAGGCAGAGCAGGGCACGAGCGACGATCGATTGGTCACGCATGCGGGGAAGGTCCGGCGGCGCCGCGCATCGTCGCGCGGCGCCGCGGGGCGCGGCTACTTCTTCGCGGCGCTCGGCGCGATGCTCGAGGCGAGGTCCTTGATGGCGACGTTGCCGGCGGTGAGGTCGGACTTCACTTTTTCACCGGCGCTGTTGCACTTCTCGAACAACGCGGCCGCCGCGGCGACCCCGCCGGGGTTGAGCTGCGTCCCCAGGAAGACCTTGAGGTCCTTGAGGTCCTGCATGAACGGCGTGTAGGTGTCGCGCGCGGAACCGAGCGAGGTCTTGATCGCCTCGATCTTGGGCATCAGTTCGGCGCGGCGGGCCTCGGAGGCGGACTTGAGCTGCTCGTTCTGGATCTGGCCCTGGGAGGCCTGCCACTCCTTGAGGTACTGCTCGCGCTTCGAGGCGGCCGACTCGGCGGCGCTCTTCGCCTTCTGGGCGCCCTTGTCGAGCTTGTCGACGTTGGCGCTGAAGGTCTTGTACTTGGCCACGAGGTCGCCCTCGGGCTTGGCCAGGTCGTTCATCGAGGTGAGGGTCGCGTCGATCTGCGTCTGGATCGCGTCGACGACCTTGGTGAGGTCGAGCATCTTGCTGGCGACCTTCTCGGCCTGCTGCGGTGTGGCAGCGGCCAGTGCCGCATGCGGCAGGGCGAGAACCATCAGGGCGACGAGCGCGATCTTCATGAAGCGAGCGAACATGGTCGAGCCTCCCGTGCACCGCCGCTGGCGGCGCATATCCGTATGTATTGTTTCTGAGACGGTGCGCATCCTATCCCAAGGAGGGGCGGGAGACTAGAGGGGTCACGCCTGCCCTCTGGGGAAGCCGGTCACCACCGCTCGCGGAAAACGGCCCGGGACGGCATCGCCCCGGCGCGCGCTACTTCTTCTTGGCGGGCGGCACCGGATATTTGTAGAACAGCTTCGAGACCGCCTTGTTGATCCGTTTTTCCGACTTCTCCGGCGTCGGGTTCGTGGAGAGCGTGTCGCTCGCGATGCCGCGCCAGACCAGCTGGTTGGTCTTGGTGTCGACCAGATCGACCATCAGCGTCCCCATCGGAATGTCGGTGACCATCACCGACGAGGTGCCGAAGCCGCCGCCCCAGCCGCCCCAGCCGGCATACCCGCCGTACCCGAACGAAGTCACGTCCATCCGCTTCTCGGTGCTCAGCTTGACGTGCGTGAAGACCTCGAGGTCGGCGGTGCCGGCGCCGGCGGTCATGCCGCGCAGCTTCAGCTGGTCGCCGATCGCGGCGACGATGCGCTCCTGCGCGAAGGGGGTCGGGGCGTCGGTGCCGGGCTTGAAGACGAAGCTCTTGTACTGCGTGAAGTCGGTCTTCTTGTCGTAGTCGGCCTTCACCGACTGCGCGAAGGCGGGCGGCGCGACGATCGGCGCGGCCACGAGCGATCCGAGGACGAAGACAGAGAGCGCCGGCAAACCGAGTCTCATGGTGATGCCTCCCGTGTGGCCGGCATTGTAGACCACGTCTTGACAACCCGGAGCGGGCGGCGGACGATGCGCGCACTCGACCGCTCGACGCCCGACATCCGATCCGCGCGGCGCCGCCGCGCGAGAAGGGAGACGCGCATGGATCAGACCGGCCTTCTGAGTCGACTCCGCAGCAACTGGGGCTGGATGGTCGTGCGCGGCGTCGCCGCCGTGCTCTTCGGGATCGCGACCTTCGCGGCGCCCGGCGCGACGCTCCTGCTCCTGGTCATCTTCTGGGGCGCCTTCGCCATCGTCGACGGGCTGTGCGCCCTCGTCGGCGCCTTTCGTATGCACGACGAAGGCCGGCCGATGTGGCCGCTCGCGGTGGTCGGGCTTGCGGGGCTCGCGGCCGGCTTGTTCGCCTTCCTCCAGCCTGGCCTGACCGCGGTCGGTCTCCTGATCTGCATCGCGATCTGGGCAATCGCCACCGGCTTCTTCCAGATCGTCGCGGCGATCCGGATCCGCAAGGTGATCGAGAACGAGTGGATGCTGATCCTGTCGGGCGCGTTGTCGATCGGATTCGGCCTTCTGATGCTGGCGCGTCCCGGCGCGGGGGCGGTGGCGATCGCGTGGCTGATCGCGGCGTACGTGACGCTGGCGGGGCTCATCCTGATCGGACTCGGGATGCGACTGCGCAGCCTGCCCGCCGGCCGATAGCGGAACGCAATGCGCGGCATTTCCAGCCCCGCCACGCCTTGACAGCGATCGCCTCGAACCGCCCGCTGCGGCCGGCGCCGTGAGCTGGCGGCCCGGACTGCTTCTCCTGGCGGCGCTCGCCGCCGTCGGACCGGCTAACGCCGCCGCGGAGGCGGGGCCCGAGACAGCGGCGCCGGCGGCCGCGACCGCGGCCGCACCGCCCGCGGCTGACGAGCCCGCGGGCTTCGACATGTCGGAGTGGCTCCTCGACCGGAAGGGTTTCCTGCCGGTTCCGATCGTGATCACCGAGCCGGCGGTCGGGTATGGCGGCGGACTGGCGTTCCTCTTCTTCCGGGACTCGCTGCGCGCGGCGGCGGAGCGGAAGGCCGCCGGTCGGCACGCCACGCCCCCCGACATCTACGGCGTCGCGGTCGCGGCGACCGAGAACGGAACGAAGTTCGGGGGCGGCGGTGCGCTCCTGACCTTCAAGGACGATCGCTGGCGCTACCGCGGCGCGGTCGGCAACGCCGACGCCAACCTGACCTTCTACGGCGCCGGGGGCGACCTCGGCACCGGCGACGATTCGATCGAGTTCAACCTCGACGGCTGGGTGTCGTCGCAGGAGGGGCTCCTCCGGCTGGGCGGGACGAATCACTTCGTCTCCGCGCGCTGGGTCTACCTGGATCTCGACAGCCGCTTCGACGACGATCAGGCGGAGCCGGTGCTGACCGACGAGCAGCGCGCGGTGCGCGACTCGGGGCTCGGCGTCTCGTGGGAATACGACTCGCGCGACACCATCTTCACGCCCTCTCGCGGACGGCTGGCGTCGGTGGAGTCGCTGTTCTACGAGCCGGCGTTCGGAAGCGAGAACGCCTTCCGGACGGCGCGGGCGCACCTCTTCGCCTACGTGCCGGCCGGCAAGGCGATCGTCGTCGGGCTGCGGGCCGACGCGCGGGCGGCGCGCGGTGACGTGCCGTTCTACCAGCTGCCATACATCGACCTGCGCGGTATCCCGGCGCTGCGTTACCAGGACGACAACGTCACGGTGGTCGAGGCCGAGCTGCGCTGGAACGTCACGCCGCGCTGGGCCGCGGTCGCCTTCGCCGGCGCCGGGCGCGCCTGGGGGAGGGCCTCCTGGGACGCGGCCGGCACGCCCGACACGCAGGGAATCGGCTTCCGCTATCTCATCGCCAGCCGGTTGGGGATGTACACCGGCATCGACTATGCCGTCGGACCCGAGGAACACGCCTGGTACCTTCAGGTGGGAAGCGGCTGGCGTTGAGCTCGCAGTGGAGCGAGGCCGGGACGCCACCTTGCCCGGAAGGGCAGGTCTATTGACCCTCGCGTGACCTCGGTGCTAGGTTCGCGGCCGAACTCCAACAATCGGGGCGATCGAGGCAGCGGTCCGATCCAACGCAGGCGCACGGAGGTCGTGATGAGACGAGTGCTCCTTCTGGCAGGCATCATGGTTCTTCTGGTCGCGGCCTCGGCCACCGGCGCCGCGGCGGCCGACAAGCCGCTCCGCTGGCACTTCGACACCGGCTTCAGCGGCGTCGCCGGCAAGGCGGGCGACGCCATCCAGGATGGCTGGACGATCGGGTTCGGCGCCGCGTGGGCGCCCAAGCCGAACTCGTCGATCTCCTACCGGTTCGACGTCTCGTACGACTGGTGGGACGTGAACACCGGCGACCTCGACCTCGACTCGGACATCCCCGGGAACGAGGCGCGCATCGACGACGGTGACGTCGACCAGTGGTCGGTCCGCGCCGGCGTGATGTGGGAGTCGCACGGCGACAAAGCCAAGCTGGTGCTCGGCGCCGGGATCGGCGGCTACCGCGAGTACGCCAAGGTGAGCGAGTTCGTCTACGTGCCCGGGTACATCTGCGACCCGTGGTACTGGTGGTACTGCTACCCGGGTCTGGTGCCCGGCGAGGTGAACCTCGCCGACAAGGCGCTGACCAAGTTCGGCTACTACGCCTCGATCGGCGTCTCGTTCCCGCTGACCAATTCGGAGATCTTCCTCGAGGCCCAGTACCACTGGGTCAACATCGAGACCTACTACCAGACCTACCCGATCGTCGTCGGCTGGCGCTGGTAGGACAGCGCCCCGAAAAGTCGCCGGAAGAATCGAACGGCCGCGTTCCGGAGGACCGGAGCGCGGCCGTTTTTCGTTGACCGGTATGCCGACGAGTCCCGCGCGCCCGGCTACGGCTGCGCGACCTTCTCCCCGGCGGACTCGACCTTGACGGCGAGATCGGCGCGATAGGTCTTCATCTGGTCCGGGTTCAGCACGGTCGCCAGCCTGACCTCGGTCTCGGCCTGCACCTGGCGCGACTGGTCGGAGAGCCAGCGGCCGCTCTGCGGCCCGCCGGTCGGCGCGGTGTGCAGCGCGAGAAGCGCCCGCTTCTTCTCGAAGTCGTTCTTCAGGATCGGCCGGATCGCCGTCTGCTGGTCGGGGGTGAGCGCGAGCCGGTCCTTGAGCGACGCGACGCGGTAGTCGCAGATCTGGTCGCGCAGCGCCTCGTCCAACTCCTGCCGCAGCCGGTCGAATTCCACTTGCTGCCGGTCGGTCAGGATCGGCAGGACCGCGGCGCGGAACCCTTCGCGCGTGCTCTTGAACTCTTCGAGGAACGACGGCATGACGTTGGCCCCGCCGCCGGTGTAGTCGGCGAACAGCTTGCGGAGACGGGTCACGTGGGCGCTCAGGAGCGGCTTCACCCTGGAGGTCTGCTCCGGCGTCAGGCTCAGCCGCTGCACGGCGAGCGCGAGCGCCTGGGCCGAGGCCTGGTCCTCGGGCATCGGCGCCGCGGCGGCGGTCGCGGGCGCGGCCGGCTGCGGCGCCGGGGTGTCGGCGGTCGCGAGGCCGGACTGAAGCGCCGGAATGAGCGCCAGGGTCGCGCCGCAGGACAGATAGAGAGTGTTCTTGAGGCTTCCGAGAATGCGCATACATCACCTCTGAAAAGGAGTGCCTTTCGGCGGCGTCATCCTATCACCGCCTTGACAGCCCGGAGCGATCGTGAGATAGGTACGCCCATCCGTCGGGTCCAACGCGAGCGGAAGCCTGTGCGCCGTCGCCGCGCTTTCAGGGAGGAGTGACATGACCGCACGTTTCACCGTCCTGCCCGCATCGATCCTCCTCGCGGCGGTCGCGATCGCCGCGCCGCTCGTCGCGCAGACCTACACCGACGACAAGGAGCTGACCAAGTCGGTGATCACGACGCAGCGCCAGGCGATCGTGGCCGACAACCTGAACCTGACCGACGAACAGGGGAAGGTCTTCTGGCCGCTCTACCGCCAGTACGGCGCCGAGATGGATCAGATCACCGACCGCAAGCTGAAGCTGATGGAAGACTACGCGCACAAATACCAGAGCCTGACCGACGAGGAAGCCTCGGGGGTGATGGCCGAGTATTTCGCGATCCAGAAGGACGAGTTGAAGGCGAAGGAGAAGTGGTTCGGCAAGTTCACCAAGGCGCTGCCGATGAAGACCGCGACCCGCTTCTACCAGATCGAGTACAAGCTCGACGCGATCATCCGCG
>DATKFL010000542.1:0-2543 GCA_035511355.1 Dongiaceae bacterium | reverse complement strand
TTGCAGGATATTTCCCCGGAGGGCCGGCAGGAACCCGAAGAGCGGCGGCTTGTAGTAGACCCTGATCTGGCTCGCCGGCCCGCGCCAGCCGAACCGGGTCTCGATGCGCGCGTACAGGTCGTTGGCGCCGGGGCGCAGCATCCACTTCACGGTCGGCGCGGGGCTCGGCACCCAGTCGCCGTCGGCGGAAGAGCGGATCAGGAAGCGCGCGAAGGTCGGGCTGTTGCCGCTGACCAGCGCCACCTTGACGATCCGATTCACCATGCGCTCGTTTGCGAGCAGCACGATCGTCTGGTTGAGCGCGTAGCGGAATTCGTCCTGGTCGCGCGTTTCGGGCCGCTCGGGGAACGACTCGGTCGCCTCGGTCGTGCGCCAGGCGAGGAAGTTCGACGACACCACCAGCTCGTCCCGTCCGACGTGCGGGTAGGTGGTCCAGTCGTCGGCATGCCGGAGCGTCCGCCACTCGCCGTTCACCTGCACCTGCACCGGCGCCGCCAGCTGATTGGCGTCCATGCTGATCGAGTAGAGCCGATAGAAGGCGAGATCGTCGGGCGTGATCGGACTGCGCGCGCCCTCCGAGGCGACCCGTTCGATGCCGCGCACGTCCCTGGTCCAGTAGGCGCGGTACAGGTCGCGGCCGCGCATCGGCACGCCGTCGCGCTCGTAGTGCACGTCGTTGAGCGGATCGAACAGCACCCAGCGGTCGTAGTCATCCGACCAGACGGCGACCACGAAATGCCCCGGCAGATCGACGTAGCGCGCGTGGATCCCCATCGCCTGACAGGCCTGGAGCAGGACGATCGCGTACTGCGCGCAGAAGCCGTGGTTCGCGTGCCGGCGCGCCAGGTCGAGGATCTCGACCGCATCCCACGGCGGGTAGCGGAAGTCCGCCCCCGGCTCCCACTGCGAACGGACCCAGCGCATCAGGCGCATCACCGCGACGAACTGGGTCGCCGAGCCGCCGATCACCTCGTCGAGCTTCTCGCGCTCGCGCAGCACCTGCAGGCGCGGGTGCCGGAAGTCGTCCTCCCGGAGTTCGTACGATGCGGTCGGCAACTCGCCGTGATGGACGTCGGTGACGACGACCAACTCGGTCTGTGCCAGGAAGATCGCGGCGGCCAGCAGGGCGAGGAGGATGAGGACCGGCCCCGGGCGGCCGCGGAACCTGCGCGCCGCCGGGGGAGCGTCGGATGCTGTGGTCACGAATCACCGGCCTGCGACCGCTCCCTGCGGCGGCAGGGAGTTCGCGGCCCGCTCATTCTGGGCGAGCCCGGCCCGCAAGCGCAACCCCCGCCGCAGCCCCCGTCGAGCGCCCCGGTCCCGCGTCAGCGCCCCTGCAGGATCAGCCCGTTGGCCTTCTGGGTGACCACGCTCGCGGCGCCGCCGAGGTTCGAGAGGACCGCGACGGTCCAGCCGGCCTCGAGGAAGATGTCGAGGTTGGCGCTGATGCCGAGGAAGCCCCCCGAGTGCCCGACGCGCTTCCCGAGCGGCGTCTGGTCGACGCCGAACCCGAGCCCGTAGTTCGGCGAGGCGATCTCAGGACGCGCCCTGAGGAGCTCGTCGCGCGACGCGGCATTGAGCAGCTTCCCCGACCGCAGCGCGTTGGCGAAGCGGTCGAGGTCCTCGACCGTCGAGTAGCCGCCGCCCGCCGGCCCGCCCCGGAGCACGTGATCGAAGATGTTGTTGCGCCAGATCGGGCCGGTCGCCGTCATCCGCTTCTCGTAGCCGACCGCGAGGTTGGGGTTGACCCGGTCCAGCTCGCAGGAATCGGAGCTCGCCATCCCCGCCGGCGCGTAGATGTTGCGGCGCACGTACTCGAAGTAGTCGATCCCCGACGCCTTCTCAATGACCGCGCCGGCGATCAGCATGCCGGTGTTGCTGTAGGCGGTCTTCGTCCCCGGCTCGAACTTCAGGGTCTCGTCGGCGACCAGCGGCTTGTAATCGACGACGTTGCGGAACAGCAGGCGCGATGAACGGTCGTAGAGGTCGTTGAAGTACGACCCGAGCCCGCTGGTATGGGTGAGGAGGTGCTTCATCTTGACCTTGGTCTTGTCGACCTTGGGAAGCCAGGTGTCGTCGAGGTACCTCGCGATCGGGTCCTCGAGCGAGAGCTTCCCCTGCTGCACCAGCTGCATGCAGGCGACGCCGGTGAACATCTTGTTCATCGAGCCGAGGTTGAACCGGGTGTCGAGCCGCACCGGCGCCTCGAAGTCGCGGTTGGCGACCCCGACCGCCCGGGTCAGCAGCACCTTGCCGTCCTTCTCGAGCAGCACCGTGCCGCTGAACCGCCCCTCCTTCGCGATCCGATCGACGAAAGCGCCCAGCTGTTTCGCCACCTCGGGGGGATCGATCGGCGCGGGTGCCGTCTGCCCGGTCGGCAGGCGGGCGCCGGCCATGTCCACCGAGGTGATCGCGTAGGGCGCCTGCGGCTCGACCTCGACCACCACGGCGCGCCAGGCGTCGAGGGTCCGGCTGCGGACGATCAGGACGGCGCTCGTGGGCGGACCCGGCGGATCGTAGGTGCGGGCACCGTACACCTCGAG
>DATKFL010000541.1:0-3371 GCA_035511355.1 Dongiaceae bacterium | reverse complement strand
GCGTCGACGCTCCTGTCGCTCGCGACCGTCGGCCAGGATGAAGAGATCGCCCGCGCCGCCCTCGACGGCCTGCACGAGACCCGCGCCCTCGGCGCGGTGGCGCGCGCGGCGTCGCTCGAGAGCGTGGCGCGCGCCGCGCTCGCGCGGCTGACCGACGATCGGGCGCTGGCCGGCGTGGCGCGGCACGGCGAGCACGCCGCGCTCCGGCTCGAGGCGCTCGAGCGCCTGCAGGACGCCGAGGAGATCGCCACCGTGGCCGCCAAGAGCGCCGATCGCGAGGTCGCCCTCGCGGCGGTCGAGCGGCTCTCCGACCCGCAGGCGCTGCAGGCGGTGGCCGACCGCGCCCGCGTGCCGGCGGCGGGGCGCCGGGCGCGCCTGCTCCTCAAGGGGCACGAGGAGGAGGACGAGTCCACGGTCGCGGCGCGCGCGGCCGCCGATCGCGAAGCGCCGCTGGCGATCATCGCGCAGGCCGAAGCGCTCCTCCAGTCGGAGGCGTACGACGAGATCCCGGCGCGGCTCGCGGGGCTGCAGGACGCCTGGATCGAGGAGATCCCCGAGGTCGACGACGATCTCGACGAGCGTTTCCGCGAGGTGGCCCTGCAGGCGCGCCGCCGGGTGCAGGCCTTCCAGGAGGAACGCGCCGCGCGCGAGCGGCACGACCGCGAGACCGAGGAGCGTCTCGGCTCGCGCCGCCGGCTGTGCGAGGCGGTCGAGGGGATGCGCGAGTCCGACACCGCGGAGCTCGCCGAGGCGCGCGCCGCCTGGGAGGCGCTGCCGCCGCTCGTCGAGGAGGAGGGGGCGGCGCTCGAGGCGCGCTTCGCGGAGGCCTGCGCCCGCGTCCTGGCGCGGCGCGACGAGGCGACCCGCGCCGCCGAGGCGGCCACCGAGAAGGCGCGTCGCGACCAGGAGCTCAAGGAAGCCGAATCGACGCGGCGCGAGAACGCGGCGCGCATCGAGCGGCTGGTCGCCTCGGGAGAGAAGCTGGCCGCCGCGGAGAAGAGCGCCCTCGCCAAGCTCGAGAAGCTGCAGCGCGAGGTGAAAACCCTCACCCAGGCGATGCCGCCGCTGCCGTCGCAGAAGGAGCACGACGCGCTCGTGCACCGGCTGCGGGCGCTGCTCAACGATCTCGGCCCGAAGCTCCAGACCCTCCGGGAGACCGACCGCTGGCAGCGTTGGGCCAGCGCCGCCGTGCAGGAGGAGCTCTCGGCCCTCATGGAGGACCTGGCGCGGATCGCGGAGGAGGACGGCGCCGACGGGCCGGCGGTGCTGCGCGGCATGCGCGACCTCATGGAACGCTGGCGCGCCGCCGGACCGGCGCCCCCGGATCGTTCGCTGTCGCTCTGGAACCGCTTCCGCGCCGCCCGCGACCGGGTGCGCGCGCGCTGCGACGTCTTCGACCAGCAGCAGGCGGAGGAGCACGGGCGCAACCTGCTCGCCAAGGAGGGGCTCGCGGCGCGCGCCGAGGAGCTGTCGCGTTCCTCCGACTGGATCGGCACCGCCGAGGCGATCAAGGGGCTGCAGTCCGATTGGAAGGCGATCGGGCCGGTGTCGCGCGGCCACGAGAAGGCGATCTGGGAGCGCTTCCGCAAGGCCTGCGATCATTTCTTCACGCGCCGCGACCAGGAGACCGCGAAGCGGCGCGACGAGTGGTCGAAGAACCTCGAGGCGAAGACCGCCCTGGTCGCCCGCGCCGAGGCGCTCGCCGCCTCGACCGACTGGAAGAGCGCCGCCGCCGAGATCAAGAAGCTGCAGGCCGACTGGAAGACGACCGGGGCGGTGCGCCGCAACCAGTCGGAGGCGGTCTGGAACCGCTTCCGCGCCGCCTGCGACTCCTTCTTCGAGCGCTACAAGAACCGCGACGCCATCGAGCGCGAATCGCACGTGCAGGAGCGCGCCGCCCTGTGCGACGAGATCGAGGCGTTCACCGCCGGCGCCACCTCCGACCCTTCGGGAGACGTCCCCGCCGACGCCGCCGCGCCGCCCGCGCCCGCCCCGCCGGCGGAAGAGCTGGTCGGGCGGTTGCGCGACGCCCTCGAGCGCTGGCGGCGGATGCGGCACCTGCCGAGCGAGCAGCTCGCGCCCCTCGAGACCCGCTTCTTCGGCGCGTTCGACCGGATCCTGGCGGCGCACCCGCAGGCCTTCACCGGCACCAGTCTCGACGCCGCCGCGAATCTCCGTCGGATGGAGGAGATCGTCGCGCGGGTCGAGAAGCTCCTGCCCGCCGGCGGAGACGGGGCGGATCTCTCGGGGCTCTCACCGGCGGCGCGGCTCGCTGCGACCTGGCGCGAGGCGCTGGCTTCGAACACGATGGGGGCGAGGGTCGCGGAGGACAGCCGGCTGAAGGGGGCGATCGAAGAGGTCAAGCGATCGCAGGCGGCCTGGCAGCGGCTCGGGTACGTGAGCGAACCCGACCGGCGCGCCCTCGCCGAGCGCTTCGATCGCGCCTGCCGCCGCATCCTCGACAAGCGCCCCGCGACGCCGGAACCGGCGATGTCGTTCGGTGGTGGTCGGGGATCGCGACCGCCCGGGCGCGGCGCCGGGAGCGGTCCCGGACGCGGTCCGGGGCGGGGTCCCGGACGGGGCGCGCCGCCGCGCCGCGATCAGGCGCCCGGCAGATCCTCCGGCGCGAAGTCGTAGCCGACCACCTTCAACACTTCGATCGCCGAGCGATACCGCCCGAACTGCGGCATCAGGTAGGCCCCTGCCACGTCGGCCGCCACCTCCTCCAGCATCTCGCGCGCGATCAGGATGCCGGTCAGCCGCCCCGCCTCGGGATTGGAGGCCGCGGCCATCCGCTCGCGGATCGCGGTCGGGATCTGCATCCCCGGAACCTCGTTGTGCAGGAATTCCGCGTTCCGGCTGGAGGCGAGTGGGCACAGGCCGGCCAGGATCGGCATCTCGAGACCCTTCGTGTCGGCCAGGAAGCGGCGGAGCACCGCCGGGTCGTAGACCGGCTGGGTCATGACGAAGCGGGCACCGGCGCGCTTCTTCTCCTCCAGGCGGCGCAGCTCGCGGTCGTAGTCGTGCGCCGCCGGCTCGGCCCCGCAGGCGAGCAGAAAGCCGGTGCGGTCGCCGAGCGGCCGCCCCGCCGGATCGACCCCCTGGTTGAGCGAGTCGGCCATCTTCAGGAGTCCGATCGAGTCGAGGTCGAAGACCGCGGTGGCGGCGGGGTAGTCTCCCATCTTGGGCGGATCGCCGGTGATGATCACCAGGTTGCGCAGGCCGAACGCGTGCGCGCCGAGCAGGTGCGCGATCTGGCCGAGCAGGTTGCGGTCGCGACAGCAGACGTGGAGGATGGTCTCCATGCCCGCCTGCGCCTCGAGCGCGGCGCAGGTCGCCAGGTTGGACATGCGCGCGGTGGCGCGCGGTCC
>DATKFL010000540.1:0-4120 GCA_035511355.1 Dongiaceae bacterium | reverse complement strand
GCGGCCAGGTCGGCGGCCCGCTCGCGGTAGAGGTCGAGGCGCTCCGACTGCCGGTAGGGACCGTGCGCGCCGCCGGCGTCGACCCCTTCGTCCCACCCGAGACCGAGCCAGGTCAGGTCGTCGAGGATGGCCGCCTCGTGCGCGGCGGTCGAGCGCTCGCGATCGGTGTCCTCGACCCGCAGGAGGAGGGTGCCGCCGCGGCCGCGCGCATACAGCCAGTTGAACAGGGCGGTGCGGGCATTGCCGACGTGCAGCTCGCCGGTCGGCGAAGGCGCGAAGCGGACGCGCGCCGCCCCGCTCACCGTCGCCGCCCCGAAGCGCGCCCGGCCCGTCGTCCGCGCCGCGGCGCCGCCGGCGCGCGCCTCCCGGATCGCGTGACCAGCGCCACCGCATGCACCTCGATCCCCTCGCGCTTCCCGACGAACCCGAGCGCCTCGCCCCGCTTCGCCTTGAGCCCGACGCGATCCGGCGGAACACCGAGAATCGACGCGAGCGCGACCCGCATCGTCTCGAGGTGCGCCGCCAGCGGCGGGACCTCGGCCAGGATGACCACGTCCAGATTGCCGATCGCCCAGCCGTCGCGCCGCAGGTCGGCGCAGACGGCGTCGACGAAGCGGCGGCTCGGCGCGTCGCGCCAGCGCGGGTCGCCGCCGGGGAACCGGGTGCCGATGTCGGGAAGCCCGGCCGCGCCGGCCAGGGCGTCGGCGACGGCGTGCAGGACGGCGTCGGCGTCGGAGTGCCCCCGGAGACCGGGCCCGCCGGGGAGAGTCACGCCGGCCAGGACGAGCGGCCGGTCGGCCTCGAACGGATGCCGGTCGATCCCTAGACCGACGCGGACGAGGGGGGCATCGGCCGCGCGGCGTGGGGGCTGGCGCCGCTCAGCCACGCCCGGCCTCCGTCGCCGCCGCGAGGATCGCCTCGGCGATCGTCCGATCGGCCGGGGAGGTGATCTTGATGTTGTGCGGATCTCCGGGCACCAGGAGCACCCGCTCCCCGATCAGTTCGACCAGCGCCGCGTCGTCGGTCGCCCTCCGTCCGGCGGCCGCCGCCTCGGCGTGCGCGCGGCGCAGGAGCGCCGCCCGGAAGCCCTGCGGCGTCTGCGCCAGTCGGAGCCGGTCGCGCGGCTCGGTCGCGGCGACGAAGCCGGCGCCGTCGACCCGCTTCACGGTCTCGGGAACCGGGATCGCCGGAACCGCCGCGCCGTGCCGGAGGGCGGCTTCCGCCACCGCGTCGATGAGCGCGCGGGTGACGAACGGCCGCGCCGCGTCGTGTACCAGGATGAGGTCGGCCTCGCCGAGGGCGGCGATCCCGGCGCGCACCGAATCCTGCCGCTCCGCGCCGCCCCGCACGAGTTGCACGCGCGGGTCACCGAGGACCGCGCGGGCGCGCGCGTCGGAGGGATCGCCCACCACCACCGCCACGGCCGTCACCGCCGGATGCGCCAGGAACGGGCGCAGGGCGCGCAGGAGGAGCATCTCTCCCCGGAGCGCGAAGTAGGCCTTCGGGGCGCCGGCCCCGAGACGCTCCCCGCGTCCCGCCGCCGCCAGGACCACGCCGATTGTCACGAGCGCGTCAGATTTTGAGGATCTCTTCTTCCTTGTGCTTCGACAGCTCGTCGATCTGCTTGATGTGCTGATCGGTGAGCTTCTGGATCTGCTCCAGACCGCGCTTCTCGTCGTCCTCGGAGATCGTCTTGTCCTTGAGCATCTTCTTCAGGGCTTCGTTCCCCTCGCGGCGCTCGAGCCGGATCGCGGTGCGGTGATGCTCGGCCACCTCGTGCACCTTCTTCGCCAGCTGCTTGCGCCGGTCCTCGGTCAGCTGCGGCACCGGGATGCGCACCACCTTGCCGTCGTTCGCGGGGTTGAGGCCGAGATCGCTCGCGCGGATCGCCTTCTCGATCTTGCCGATGAGGCTCACGTCCCAGGGCTGGGCGACGATCATCGTCGGCTCGGGAATGCTCAGCGAGCAGACCTGCTGGAGCGGCGTGTCGGTGCCGTAATAGTCGACCTTGATGCCGTCGAGCATCTGCAGCGAGGCACGCCCGGTCCGCAGCACCTGGAGTTCGCGCCGGGTGTGCTCCACCGAGTCGTTCATCTTCTTGTTCGCGGTCTCGAGGACGTTGTTGAGCGACATGGTCACTCCTTGACGAGGGTGCCGATCGATTCGCCCATCGCGGCGCGCCGGATGTTCCCCGGCTTCCCAAGGTCGAACACCACGATCGGCATCTTGTTCTCCATGCAGAGCGAGATGGCGGCGGCGTCCATGACCTTGAGGCTCTTGGTGAGCACCTGCTGGTAGGTGATGCGCGTGAAACGCTCGGCCCCCTTCACCTTCTTGGGGTCGGCGTCGTAGACCCCGTCGACCTGGGTCGCCTTCAGGAGCACGTCGGCGCGCACTTCCATGGCGCGCAGCGCCGCGGCGGTGTCGGTCGTGAAGTACGGGTTGCCGGTGCCGGCGGCGACGATGATCACCCGCCCCTTCTCGAGATGCCGGAGGGCGCGGCGCCGGATGTACGGCTCGGCCACTTCCCGGATCTCGATCGCCGACATGACCCGGGTGTGGCAGCCGGCCTTCTCGAGGGCGTCCTGCATCGCCAGCGAGTTGATCACCGTGGCCAGCATCCCCATGTGATCGCCGGTCACCCGGTCGATCCCCTGGTGGCTCGCCTGCAGGCCGCGGAAGAGGTTGCCGCCGCCGATCACCAGCGCCACCTCGAAGCCGTCGGTGCGCAACTGCTGGATTTCGCCGGCGATCCGCCGGACGACGTCCGAATCGAGGCCGAACGGGCGGTCGCCCAGGAGGGCCTCGCCCGAAAGCTTGAGGAGGATGCGGCGATACTTCGAGCCCTGGGGACCGGCCGCCGCGGCGCGTCCCATCGGGCGCCTACTCGGCCGGCGGAGCGGCCTCGGCGCTGCGGGCTTCCGGCTGCCCGAGGACGAAGCGCGTGAACCGCCGGACCCGGATGTTTTCGCCGGTCTTCGCGATGACGTTGTGAATCACCTCTTTCACCGGCATCGCGGGATCGCGCACGAACGGCTGCTCCAGGAGGCAGGCCTCCTGATAGTACTTCTCCATCTTGCCGGCGACGATCTTCTCGATCACCGGCTCGGGCTTGCCGGTGGCGCGCGCCTGCTGGCGGTAGATCTCGCGCTCTTCGGTCAGCACCGCCTCGGTCACCTCGTCGCGCCCGATGAAGCGCGGGTCGGAGGCGGCGATGTGCATGGCGATGTCCTTCACCAGCCCGGTGAAGTCGGCGGTGCGCGCCACGAAATCGGTCTCGCAGTTGACCTCGAGCAGCACGCCGATCTTGCCGCCGCCGTGGATGTAGGAGACCACGGCGCCTTCGGAGGTCGCTTTGGCGGCGCGCTTGGCGGCGGTCGCCTGGCCGCGCTGCCGCAGGATCTTGTGCGCCCGCTCGAGGTCGCCTTCCGACTCCTTGAGCGCGGCCTTGCACTCCATCATCGGGGCGCCGCTGCGGTCCCGAAGCTCCTTGACGAGGTTCGCGTTGATCTCCATCCCTGCTCCTCCTGGCGTGTCGTGGTGCGGGGGCGTCCCGGGCTTCCGGGGCGCCGGGGCGATGTCGGGTTACTCGGCGACGACCGGAGCGTCGCCCTGCGGCGTCGCCGGGGCGTCGACCGCGCCGTCGGGGCCCGGCTCGGCCACGGCCACGGCGGTGTCCTCTCCGCCCGGGCGCCGGCGCGGCGCGCCGGGGCGCGCGGCGGCGGCGCGGCGCGGGGCGACGCGGCTCGCGCCGTCCTCCAGCATGGATCCGCCGCCGGTGGCGACCGCCGCGGCGTCGACCGCCGGCCGCTCCTGCTGGCGCTTCTCCCAGAGGCTCTTGCCGTCGACGATGCCGTCGGCGACCCGTCCCGCGAACAGCTTGATCGCGCGGATGGCGTCGTCGTTCCCCGGGATCGGGAAGTCGATGTCGTCCGGGTCGCAGTTGGTGTCGACCACGCCGACCACCGGGATGCCGAGCTTGCGCGCCTCGAGGACGGCGATGTGCTCCTTCTTCGGATCGATGACGAACAGGGCGTCGGGCAGGCGGTCGAGAGTCTTGATCCCGGACAGCACCTTGGCCAGCTTCACCTGCTCCTTGCCGAGCTGCAGCAGCTCTTTC
>DATKFL010000539.1:0-3784 GCA_035511355.1 Dongiaceae bacterium | reverse complement strand
TCGTCCTGATCGGTGTCGCGGTCGTGGTCCTGGTGCGGCAACTGTTCCGCTGATAAGGATTCCCCGGATGCGGGCGATCTTCCTCGCCGTGGCGATCGGCAGCCTCGTGGTGCCGCGCGCGGCCGCCGGGGTCGCCGCGCTCGACGCCGCCGACCCGCCCGCGTCGATTCCGCCCCCGGCGCCGCCGGGCCCGGCGCTCGATCTCCCGCCGCCCTCGCCGCCGCCGTCGCGCTGCGAGGTCGGCATCCTGCGTCCGCGCGGCGACGAGCTGCTGTACGGGCCGATCGAGATCGAGGCGACGGTCGAGTGCCCCGACGGCACGACGCCGCGCGCGATCACCTTCCAGGTCGACGGCCGCAAGGTGGGTGCCGCCACCGCCGCGCCCTGGAAGGTCCCCTTCGACGTCGGGACTTCGTTCGGCCCGCACGTGATCCAGGCGATCCTCGACGACGCCGAGGGGCGGCGCGCGTCGGCCACCCGCGCGACGCCGGGCGCGCCGGTGCGCGAGTCGGTGGTGGTCACCGCGGTGCCTCCCGACCAGGTGGCGCTCTCGGTCTCGGTCGCCGATCGGGATGGCCGGCCGATCCGGGGTCTCGGGCTCAAGGATTTCCTGGTGCGGGAGGCGGGCGCGCCGCAGACGCTCCTCGAGGCGCGCCCCGACGATCGACCGCTGAGCCTGGTCGTCCTGATCGACGTCAGCAGCAGCCTGCGGCCGTACTGGAACGTCCTCCGCGACGCGGCGCCGGCGATGGCGAAGACGCTCCGGAAGCAAGACGCCCTCCGGGTCGTCGCCTTCAGCGGTCCGGCCTGCCTGGTGCAGGATTTCACCAACGACGCGACCCAGGTGGCGCGATCGATGCGGCGCTTCACCGAGTGGGGCGGCGGCACCAGCCTGTACGACACGCTCGCGGCGGTCGGCACCGAGATGGCCTGGACGCGCGACGGCCGGCAGGCGGTCGTCCTGGTGACCGACGGAGTCGACACCCTGAGCCGCATCGACCCGCCGCGGCTCACCGAATACCTGCGACGCACCTCGCTCGTGATCGAGACGCTCTGGGTGCACACGCCGCACATGCCGGTGAAGGTGCGCCGCGCCGTCGCGCACGTGGCGCGCGAAACCGGCGGATCGGTGCGCGAGGTCGCCACCCTGCCGCAGATGCAGGCGGCCTTCCGCGACCTGAGCGGTCGCCTCCAGGATCGCTACTACCTCATGTGGCGATCCGATCAGGCCGGGCGCGGCGGCTGGCGGGACATCGACATCGAGGTGCGGGGGCGCGACGCGACCGTCCTGACCCGCCGGGGCGTCATCAACACGAAGCCGATCGGCGAATACCTGATCGCCGACCTGCGCGCCGCCGAGCCGGCCGGCCGCGCCAAGGCGGCGGAGTGGCTCGGGCGTCTGCCGGCCGAAGGGGCGGGGGAGGCGCTGCTCGCCGCGCTCGGCGACCGCGACGCGCGGGTGCGCGCCGCGGCGGCGGAGTCGCTCGGAATCCTGCGCGAGCCGCGCGGCGTCGAGGCGCTGATGCAGCTCCTGGTCACGCCGGTCCCCGGCGACCGCGAGGCGGCGCTGCACGGCCTCCGGGTCTATGGTCCGGCGGCGGTGCCGGCGCTGCTCGAGGCGCTTTCGCGCGCCTCGCCGCCGCAGCAGGCCGACCTGATCACGCTGCTCGGCGAGATCGGTGACGCGCGCGGCGTCGACGCGATCATCGCCTACGCCCAGGCGGCCCCGCCGGCCTACACGCCCGGCCACGACGCTCCCGACCTGAGCCCGCTCGTTCGCCACGCCCTCCTCGAGCGCCGCCTCGCGGCGCTCGCCGCGCTCGGCGGCATGCGGGTCACCGCGACGATCCCGGCGCTGGAGCGCGCCGGTGTCGATCCCGACCGCGCGGTGCGGCGCGCGGCGCTGGGCGCGCTCCAGGCGCAGGCGACCCCGGCCTCGTTCATGGCGCTCGATCGACTGGCGCGCGCGCTGCCGGGGGCGCCCGCGCCGTCTCCGGACGGCGTGCCCGCCGCCGTCGCCACCCCGCCGGTCACCGGCCCGCCGGCCGAGGCGCGCGCCGCGCTCATCCGCGGCCTCGCAGGGCTCACCGGCGCGGCGCGCCTGGGGGAGTGGCTCGAGGACCCGGCCGCCCTCGATCTCTATCTGCGGGCGCTCCGAAGCGCCGGCCAGGATCATGCGGGACCCTGGTGGCCGGTGGTCGACGCGGTCGGCGGCGCGCCGGCGGCCGTCGCACGACTCGACTCGCTGGCGGCGGGAATGCCGCCGGAGTCGGCCGACCGGGTGCGCCGGATCGCGTCGCTCCTGCGCCCGTCGCCATAGCGCCGCGCGCGGCGCCAGCGCGCGCAACTCGCTGTTGACCCTGCTTCCGCGCCTCGCGTATAAGAGTTCCCGCCGCGCGGCCCGCCCCGGAGGCGAGGCCGGCCATCGATAAGGAGCCGCCTGATGTCGTCGCCGAGACTCAACCGCGCCGGCCGCGTCGCCGTCGCCCTCGCCGTGGCGGCGGTCGCGGGCGCGATCGCGCCGCCCGCGAGCGCGGCCGACATCGACTACAAGGGATGGTTCGTCGCCCTCGACGCCGCCCTCACCCAGCCGACCGGGCTCGACCAGCACTACGCCACCCAGGTCGACCCGACGACGCACGCGGAGCAGTTCCTCTTCATGGACAACGACGCCGGGCCGTCGGGCGAGGCGCGCATCGGCTACTCGTGGGGACAGCTGGGATCGCTGTCGCTGTCGTACTGGACCTTCGACAACGACGACTCGCTGACCCAGTCGGTGAACGGCCAGTATGTCTACCCGACCGTCTTCGGCGGCTACGCCTACAACAACGGCGGCACCTACGGGCTCGGGTACTCGCTCTACTTCCCCGTGACCTACACCGTCGACTCGTCGGTCAAGGCGAACGCGCTCGACCTCGAGTACAGCCGGCCGATGGAGGCGGGGGATCACTTCACGGTCACCTGGCTCGCCGGGCTGCGCTCGGTGACCTTCGAGGAGGACCTCGCCTTCGACGGCGCCGACGCCTACCCGGGGTACCCGACGCGCTACGTGCAGACGCGCCACATCGAATCGGACGGCGTCGGTCTCAAGGTCGGCGCGGTTTTCGATTTCGGGTTCTCGAAGCACTTCGGACTGCAGGGACGGCTGGCGTTCTCCTTCCTGCAGGGCTCGAGCGACGCGGTGACCACCCAGGACGCCTACGCCCTCGGCAGCCCGACGCCGGTCAGCGACATCCTGACGGTGTCGCAGGACAACGTGCGCGGGGAGATACGCGACTACGACCTGCGCGCCGTCTGGTCGTGGAAGAGCTTCGACTTCTACGTCGGGTACGGAGGGTCGACCTGGGACGGGCTCGTCAAGGACCCGACCGGCGACATGGTGAATTTCCCGGCGACCAAGGCGGACGGGTTCGACCGCGACAGCATGTCGTTCGACTCGGCGCACGCCGGCATCGTCATACGTCTCGGCGGCGGCTGACGTCGCGGGCGGCTCAGCCGCCCGAACCGGACAGGCGCTTCCTGATCTCCGGCTGCGCCGGATCGATCGCGAGCGATTTCTTCCACGCCCCGGTCGCGCGCGCCGCGTCGCCACGCCGCGCGTAGACCTCCCCGAGCGAGTTCCAGGCGCGGGTCACCGGGCGGCCGGTTCCGACCGCGGCCTCGAGGTGGGTCGCGGCGCGATCGAGATCGCCGGCGCGGAGATAGGTCTCGCCGAGCCCGATCTGCGCGCGCAGGTTCTGCGGGTCGCGCCGGACCACCTCGCCGAACTCGGCGATCGCCTCGT
>DATKFL010000538.1:0-3150 GCA_035511355.1 Dongiaceae bacterium | reverse complement strand
CGGGAAACATGGTCGAGGCGATGATCGCCTACGCCACCGGCGCGCTCGGCGAAGTGCCGGTGCCGTTCACCGATGTCCGCCGGATCATCGCCATCGGTTCGGATCGCATGATGGCCGCGGTCTCGCGCGCCCGCCACAACGAGCTCAAGCCGCTCCTGCCGCCCGATCACGTCGGCATCGCGTCGATCAACTCGCCGATGCAGTGCATGATGAAGGAGGTCTGCGCGCAGTGCCTGCAGCGGCACGTCGATCCCGCGACCGGCAAGGCGACCATCCTGTTCACCTGCTTCAACCAGGATCAGCCGCTCGACCACGTCGACTGGGATCACCTGCGCCAGCGGCTGTCGCAGAACACCGTGCAGGAGAAGCTCTCGGCGCAATGGCTCGATCACCTGAGCCGCGCCGGCGCGTCCGAGCGCTGAACGGCGCGCGCCGCGTCACTCGCCGTAGGTCGCTTCCACCTCGAGGTACGACGCCACCGGCTCCGGCTCGGTCCGCCCGGGCCGGGTCCGCGCCGCGGCCGTGAAGCGCATCGCCTTCGCCGCCTCGACCGCTTTCGCATCCAGCGCCGGGTCGCCGCAACCGGTCACGACCACCGCGTCGGTGACCGCGCCGCCCGCGTCGATGGTCAGGCGCAGGCGGGTCGGATGCGCCGGCGCCTTCGTCCCGGCGGCCAGGGTCACGCGCGCCGCCGGGAGCGGTGGCGTGAAGGCGGCGTCGGCGCGCGCGGCGGCGGCGTCGAGCGGCGCGCCGCCGCCGGTCGGGGGACCGGGGTGCGCGCCGTCGGCGTCGATCTCGAAGCGCGCCTTGCGCGGCTGCCCCTCGTAGGTCATCGGGACGAACTTGAAGACCTGCGCCAGCGCCCAGAGACGCGCCGCCTGCGGCTGCGCCGGATCGACGAAGCGCACGTCGAGGAGCCCGCCGTCCGGGCCGATCGAGACGTCCAGCCGCGCGTGCGCGATCGCCGGGTCGAGCCCGGCGAGCGGGCGCGCCACCGCCGGCGCGCTCCAGAGGGGGTTCTTCGGATCCCAGGGCTTCGGCTTGTCGGGGCCGGTGAGCACCTCGCCGGTCCCGGTCAGCGCCAGGTCGGAGGAGGCCAGACCCTCGCGAACGTTCCGCTTGTCGAGGCGGATGGTCACCGGCACCCGATCGATCGGATTGTCGTTCAGGTCGCGCGGCAGCGAAGCGATCCGGCGCGCCACCTCGAGGCCGTCGACCACCTCGCCGAAGATGGTGTAGCGGGTGTCGAGGCGCGGCAGGTCGGACAGCGCGATGAAGAACTGGCAGGAGCCGCTGTCGGGATCGGCGTCGCGCGCCATGCCGACGGTGCCGGGGCGGTAGTGCAGCCGCTCGCTGAACTCCGCCGGCAGGCGGGTCGTCTCGCCCTCGCCGTCGTCGGAGCGGTCGCCGTTCTTCGTGTTGGGGTCGCCCCCCTGGACGACGAAAAACGGGATGACGCGGTGCAGGGTGGTGCCGTCGTAGAAACCCTCGGCGATCAGCCGCTTGACCTGCTTGACGTGCTTCGGCGCCGCCTGCGGGAAGAATCGCCAGACGATCTCCCCCTGCGGGGTGGTGACGACCGCCACCTCCTCGGTGGCGGCGCGCGCGGTTCCGGCCGCGGCGCCTCCGAGGAGGAGCGCCGCCGCGGCGAGCGCCGCGCGGGCGGTGCGGCCGGCGGTCAAGGCTTTCCGGTTAGAGGAGGACGACGACCAGGACGACGAAGCTCACGATGACCAGGGTGCGCATGCACATGGGACCCACCTCCCTGCGGCGTCCAGGCGCCGCTTCCGGTACGACGTTCAGACCGCCGACGAGACCGGCGCGGACGGCGACATCGGAGCGCCCCCGGGGGGGAGCGTTCCTGCGCGGCGCGCCTGCCGCGCGGACCAGAGACTGATGATGATTGCCCCGTAGCCGACGAACAGCGTGGCGAAGATCGCCAGCTTCCCGAGGAACGGCACCGCGAAGACGATGTAGAGCAGCGGCACGCCGGCGAGCAGCGCGACGAAGGGCGACGCCGCCGGGCGCCCGATCTTGTCGAGCGCCCACCCGCCGAGCCACAACGCCACCGGCACCTGGGCCAGGTAGACCAGGAGGCCCCACGCGAGCAGCACCAGGATCGCCGCCGGGATGGTGATGATCAGGATGCAGGAGATCGCCGCCGCCACCGGCACCACGATGATGGTGATGAATCCGATGCCGGCGCTCCGAAGCGCGTCCTCGCGCACCGCCGCCACCACCATCGGCGCGCCGCGCCGGAAAAGCGCGACCGTCCCGAGCCCGGCGAGCAGCGCGGTCGCCGTGAAGAAGAACCACTTCAGGAAGCCGCCCTTGCTCACCGGGGGCTTGCTGGCCTCCTTGTTGTAGGTCACCTCGCCCTTCACGACTTCGTCCTCGTCAAGCTTGATCTTGTCGCGCGAGGTGTAATCGAGATCGCCGTCCACCTTCGCGCCCGGAAGGAGGTTCACCACGTCCCCCTTGAGGGCGGCATCCCCTTCCACCCGGCCGGCCAGGGTCACCTGCCCGCCGACCGCCGACAGGCTGCCGTCGGTCTTGCCGCGGAAGTCGATGTCGGCCCCCTTGAGGTCGGCGTCGCCGGTGATCTCGGCGCCCTTCTCGACCGTGACCTGGCCGCACACCGCGATGAGGTCGCCGTTCACCTTCCCCTTCACCGTGAGGTCGGCGCAGAAGATCCGCACCGTGTCCCCCATCGAGCCGTCGAGCACCGCGTTCTGCACCCAGGCGTTCAGGTCGCCGGTCACCTTGCCGCCCGGGCCGACTTCCACCTCGCGGCCGAAGACGTTCAGGTCGCCTTCCTGCGTGCCCTCGATGCGCACCGATTCGCTCATGAAGTAGAGGTCGCCGGTGTGCGACTCTCCGGTCTTGAGCTCGTAGAACTTGGTGCTGGTCATCAGCTTCTCGACCTTCTTCGGCGGATGGGGCACGTCGGGCACGGACGTCACGGGATGGCCGTCGGGGGGAGCCGGGACGGCCGGGTGCGCCGGAGTCTCGGGCGCGGCGGGGGGCTTGTCCGCCGCCGCGCGCGCGACCTCGAAGACCGACAGGAGGCCGATCGCGAGAATCGCCGCCATCCATCCGATCCTTCGACTGCGCTCGGGGCTCCGGGTGATCATGGCCTGTCCTCCCGAC
>DATKFL010000537.1:0-2245 GCA_035511355.1 Dongiaceae bacterium | reverse complement strand
CAGCCGCGGCGCGGGCTTCCCCGGGGCGGCGGCGTCGCCGCGGCTCAGCTCCCGGGCGCGGCGCACGACGCGTTCCGCCTCGGCGCGGTCGTCGGGGGCGACGATCACCTCGATCGGTTCGCCCGCCGGCGCCTCGCTCCAGAGCGACTTGTCGATGCGCTGCAGGTTGTGGCGCACGACCGCGGTGGCGGCCTCGAGGATGTTGTTGGTCGAGCGGTAGTTCTGCTCGAGCTTGATGATCGTCGTGCCGGGGAAGTCGGATTCGAACGACAGGATGTTGTTGATGTCGGCGAACCGGAAGCGGTAGATCGACTGGTCCGGGTCGCCGACCGCGCAGACATTGCCGTGCACCGACGCCAGGTGCCGGATCAGGCGGTACTGCGGCGGGTTGGTGTCCTGGTACTCGTCGACGAGGAGGTAGCGCACCGACCCGGCGACCTGCTCGCGCACCTCCGGCCGATCCGCGAACAGCCGGAGCGTCTGGCCGATCAGATCGTCGAAGTCCATCGCGTTCGCCGACTTCAGCCGCTCCTGATAGAGCGCGAAGAGGCGCGCGATCTGGTCGTCGCGCGGACCCGAGGCGTCGGCGGCGAACGCCTCCGGGTCGAGACCGCGGTTCTTCGCATCGCTGATGCGGGCGCGCACCGTGCGCACCGGGAGGGTCTCGGGGTCGATGCGCAGCGTCTCGAGGCAGTCGCGCAGGATCGACTGCTGGTCGGAATCGTCGTAGATCAGGAAGTCGGCGCCGTACCCGAGGTGGGTGGCGTGCCGGCGGAGCAGCCGCAGGCAGTAGGAATGGAAGGTGGAGACCACCGCACCGCCGTGATCGGCGCCGACCAGCGCGTCGACCCGCTCCTTCATCTCGCCGGCCGCCTTGTTGGTGAAGGTGACCGCCACGACCTCCCACGGCGCCGCCATGCGGCGCGCCAGGATCCAGGCCAGGCGGTGCACGATCACGCGGGTTTTCCCCGACCCGGCGCCGGCGACGATCAGGAGCGGTCCCTCGGTGTGCTGGACCGCCTCCCGCTGGGCGGGATTGAGGGATGCGAGGAGCGTTTCCATAGAGAGGCAAATTATCGCATACGCCCCGAAGGGCAAGCCCGGCCGCCGGGCCCCGGCGCGCCCCTCCGACCTTGACGATCGGCGAGCGACCGGATAGCCTCGATGACTTCTTATGACATTCCTGCCGTCCATTTCCCGGGACACCCGGCGGTTCGCGTGGTTCGCGGCCTGCGGCGTGGCGTTCCTGGCCCTCCTGCCGCCGCCGGCCGCGGCGCAGGAGGGCACGACCCTGCGGTCGGTCGAGATCCCCGGATACGGGACGCTGCGGTTTCCCGCCCCGACCACCTGGCGGATCGGTGCCGTCCAGGTGACGGAGCCCCCGGCCGACGGCGCGATCGCGCGCGAAGCGTCGTTCCAGGTCACCCCCGACGGAGATTCGCGCTCGGAGATGAGCGTCTCGTTCTCGTGGTCGGAGTTGCCCGACCCGGCGTTCAACGGGCCGGCGGCGTTGCGGGCGCTGGTCGAGCGGATGGGGCGCGCCGCGCTCGACGAGTCGATCGAGTCGCGCTACACCCTGCGCGAGATGCGCAGCGGCAGCGGCGGCGGCTACTGGTTCACGCTCCGGGCGCGCGCGCCGCGCAAGAAGTCGCAGGCCTACCTGACGAGCGGCGCCTTCGGTTTCGGCAACGCGCTCATGCGCTTCACCTTCCTCGCGCCGCAGCCCGAACTTCCCGAGGCGGCGGCGGCGATCGACTTGATCACGGGAGCCCGGATCGACGGCGAGCCGGCGCCGGCTCCCTGAACGGAGGACCACCCACGATGCCCGCCGACCGACCGGCCCCCGTCACCCGAACCGCCGCATCGCGCCGCCCCGTCGCGGCCGGCGCGATCGTCCTGGCGATCGCCGCGAGCCTCGCCACCGGAGCGCCCGCGCGCCTCGCGGCTGCCACCGACGGGCCGTACACCGTGAAGGCGGCGCCGCTCACGGTGGCGGCGGGGGGCGAGGGCACCCTGCAGGTCACGATCACGATGCCCAAGGGGTACACCCTCATGGCGCCCCCCCCGCCCAACAAGTTCGCCACGCCGACCACCCTGATCCTCCTGGCGGGCGAAGGCCTGGCGCCGCTCGCGCCGGTCTATCCCGAGGGGAAGAAGATCAGCGAGGAGGACGCGTTCGAATACCACGTCTACGAGGAGCAGGTGGTCATCAAGGTGCCGGTGAAGGCGGCGGCCGACGCCAAGC
>DATKFL010000536.1:0-4657 GCA_035511355.1 Dongiaceae bacterium | reverse complement strand
AATTTCGCGATGCCGGCGGAGAACGATGCGGAGCTCGGTCTCGGCCAGGCTGATCTTCCCCATCCGGAGGAGACTCCGGGACAGGTTGAAGCGGGCGCGCGCCAGAAGGTCCGGCTCGACCTCGCCCTCGTCTCCCGACTCCAGCCGGGCGAGCGCCTTTTCGTAGATCGCGTAGGCGCGGGCGAAGTTCCCCTGCTCCCATTCGCGGTTCCCTTCCGCTCGGAGGCCCTCGTAGCTCGCTTCGGCGGCGGGGGCGAATTCCTCGACCCGCTCCAGCTCGAGCAGGTCGGAGAAGTTCTGGATGGAGACGTTGAAGATGTTGGCGAGCAGGCAGAGCTTGTCGAACGAGGGGTAGCAGATGCCGCGCTCGTAACGCGAAAGCTGGGAATTGTCGATCTCCCCTCCCTCGGCGCGGGCCTTGTCCTCGACCCGCCGCAGGGAGAGACCGTATCCGGTGCGCAGCCGGCGGAGATAGTTTCCGAGCCTCTGGCTGCCTCGAAGATCTCCTTCCATCTGCTCCATCGGAATGCCTCCCGTCCTTGCCGCTCGCATGTACCACTCCGGCGCCGCGGTTTTGGACCGGGGCTCCGGACGCGAGCCCGACCGCGACACCGACAAAGTTTCGACGAGGGGTCATCCCCGTCAAGAATTAATTGTAATCCCCTTGCGGGGAAAGTGCAGCATGAGATTGATCGGACCCCTGGCCGGCCCCCCATACCTTTGTCCCGGCTTGACTTCCCGGCGCCGGACTCCTAGGTTCCAGCCCCGGAGAGCCATGCTTCCGCAACCGCAGGTCCGCGAGGGGATCCTCTCGAGCGCCACGTTCCCGGCGCTGGTCTATTCCATCCTCGGGCGGGACGATACCGGCGTCCTGACCCTCACGAGCGATACCGTCGAGAAGTCGGTCTACATCCAGGAGGGGCGGATGATTTTCGCCACTTCCAGCGACCGCGACGACCGGCTCGGCCAGGTGCTGTTCAAGGCGGGCCTGGTCTCCCTGGAAGGGATGATGGAGTCGGTCGAGGTCTCGGTCGCCACCGGGAAGCGCCTGGGGACGGTGCTGGTGGAGCGCAGCCTGATCCCGCCGCACGCCCTCGTGCAGGGGGTCGAGACCCAGGTGCGTGACATCATCACCGGTCTCTTCCTCTGGACCCGTGGCCGCTATCGCTACGTGCCCGGCCCCCTCCCGACCGAGGAGGTCATCACCCTGAAGCTGAGCGCCGGCGACATCATCCTGGAGGGGATCCGCCGGGTCGACTCCTGGGCCCGGATCTGGGAGGCGGTGGGCGACCTCGACGCGTCGTACCGCACGACCGAGCGGGTGGAGCGCCTGTCGCGCGACATGAACCTGTCGCTCGACGAGTGGACCGTCCTGTCGCGCTGCGAGGAGCCGATCCGCCTGCGTGATCTCTGCCGGGCCTCGGCGATGAAGGACTTCGCCCTCTGCCAGTTCCTCTGGGCCATGCAGACCCTGGGGGTCGTGACCCGCCAGTCCGGGACCGGCTCCTAGGCCCTCACGCCCCGACGGCGGCCAGGAGCTCATCCCGGCTCACCGACGCGGTCCCCAGTTTCCCCACCACGACCCCTGCGGCGAGATTGCTGAGCGCCACCGCCTCGGGCATCTCCGCTCCCGAGGCAAGCGCCATCGCCAGGGTGGCGACCACGGTATCGCCCGCACCGCTGACGTCGTACACCTCGCGGGCGCGCGTCGGCACCGCGATCGACGCCCCCTGCTCCGGCACCAGGAGCATGCCCCGCTCGCCGCGCGTGATCAGCAGCCACGGGCATCGGAGGCGGGCCACCAGCGCGCGACCGGCCGCTTCGACGTCGGCGTCGGTCTTGAGGCGCATCCCCGCGGCCTCGCCGGCTTCGCGGCTGTTCGGCGTGATTACGGTCACCGGGTGGTAGTGCGGCAGGAGCCGCAGCTTCGGGTCGACGATCACCGGCAGTCCCCGCTTCGCCGCCTCGGGCAGAACCGCGGCGAGAAGCTCCGGCGTGAGGGTCCCCTTCTCGTAGTCGGAGATGACCAGCGCTCCGGCTCCTTCGAGCGCCGCGAGGGCGCTTCGCGCGAGAGCCGCCGTGACCGCCGGATCGATGGCGCCGTCCTCCTCGCGATCGAACCGCACCACGTGCTGATGGTGCGCCACGATGCGCGTTTTCACCGTCGTGACCCGGCCGGGCAACCGGACCAGGCCGTCGATCGACATGCCGGCGCCCTGGAAGAGGGCGGCCATCTGCCCGCCTTCGGCGTCTTCCCCCTGCAGGCCGATCGGTCGCGCCGCGCCGCCGAGGGCGACGACGTTCTGCGCCACGTTGCCGGCGCCGCCGAGCGACAGGGTCTCACGCTCGACCCGCACGACCGGCACCGGCGCTTCGGGGGAGATGCGGCTGACGCTGCCCCAGAGAAACCGGTCCATCATCAGATCGCCGAGGACGACGATCCGCGCCGCACCGAAGCGGGCGGCGATGGCGGCGGCCCGTGCCGGGCGGAGGAGCTGGGGAGTGGGATCGGAGTGGGTCAGCGCGCCTACGACCGTCCGCCGGGCTCGACGGTCGCCTCTTCGATCAGCATGATCGGGATGTCGTCGACGATCGGGTAGCGCCGGTGGCAGGTGTTGCACAGAAGGCCGGCGCCGTCCTGGGTCAACCGGACTTCGGTCTTGCACAGAGGGCAGGCCAGGATCTCGAGAAGTTTCGCGTCGATGGCCACTGCCGCTCCTCCGCGTCGGCGCTTTATAGCATCGCGCCAAAAGTGCTGTCAAACACGCTAAGATGCCGCTCCCGATGGAACGTTGGCCGGCGATCCTCCGCGGCAGCGAGCGCGTCCTCATCGTGCGGCTCGGGGCGGTCGGCGACGTGCTGCGCGTGCTTCCCGCGGCGCGTCGCCTGCGGGCCGCGTTCCCGGCGCTCCACCTCGCCTGGGTCGTCGAGCCGTTCTCGGCGCCGCTCCTCGAAGGGCATCCCGACCTCGACGAGGTGATCATTTTCCCGCGCCGCGAGCTGCGGCCCGACCCGGCGCATCCGATCCGCTTCGGTCGCGCCTGCCGTGCGTTCACCACGCGACTCAGGGCCGGCCGGTGGGAGGCGGCGATCGACTTCCAGGGGAGCCTCAAGAGCGCGCTCGTGGCCCTTCGGTCGGGCGCGCCGCGCCGGGTCGGATTCCGTCCCGGCGAAACGCGCGAATTCAGCTTCCTGTTCACCAACGAATGGGTGACGCTCACAGCGCCCCGGTTGAATCGCGTCGACCGGAATCTCGAGCTGGTGGCGGCCCTCGGGGCCGCGCAGGGGCCGGACGACGCGTCGATCCCGGAGAGCGCCGCCGAGGCCTCGGAGGCGGCGGCCATCCAGGCCGCGGTCGCCCCCGCCGGGCGGTGCATCGTGGTCTCGCCGGGTGTGAGCCGGCGCCAGTCGTACAAGGCCTGGCCGGCGTCGCACTACGCGGCGTTCGCGCGCCTGGTGGCGGCGCGCTCCGGGGTCCGGCCGGTCGTCGTCTGGGGTCCGGGGGAAGAGCCGCTGGCGCGCGCGGTGGTCGAGGCCGCCCGCGGCGCGGCGGTCCTCGCCCCGCCGACGACGCTCAGGACCCTCCTGGCGCTCCTGCGGCGCGCCGATCTCTTCGTCGGCGCCGACACCGGCCCGATGCACCTCGCCTGGGTCGCCGGCTGCCGCGTCGTGGCGCTCTTCGGGCCGACCGACCCGCGCCTGAACGCGCCGCGTGGCCCGGGACACCGCGTGCTGCGGGCCCCGCAGGATGCGATCGAGAACCTCGACCCGGAGACGGTCGCCGCGGCCGCGGCGGAAACGCTCCGGGCGCCGCGGCGGGTGGGCGGGGCGGCATGACGCCACCCGATCCGCGCCAGGTGCGCCGCATCCTGATCCGGGCGAACAACTGGATCGGCGACGTGGTCATGATCTCGCCGGCTGTGCGCGCCATCCGTCGCCGCTTCCCGGAGGCGCGGCTCGCGATCGTCGGCAAGCGCTGGGTGCTCGAGGCGCTCCGCGGCACGCCGCAGTACGACGAGCTGATCGAGTACGACCCGGCGGGGGTGCATCGCGGCGCGGGCGGCCGGCTGCGCCTGGCGCGGGCGCTGCGCGCCGGGGGCCGCTTCGATCTCGCCGTGCTCTTCCAGAAGGCGTTCGACGCCGCGGTCGTGGCGCGTCTCGCCGGCGCGCGCCTGCGGGTCGGCTACGCGACCGATCATCGTGGCTTCCTGCTGACCCACGCCCTCCCGCCACCGCCGCCGGCGCGGCATCACGCCGAGGCGTTCAACGACCTGGCACGCGCGGTCGGCGCCGTGGTCGACGACCCCCGGCCTTTCTTCGAACTGGGCGCGGCGGAGCGGGCGGCTGCCGACGCGCACCTGGATCGCATCGGGTTCGATTCGGCTGCGACGCTCGTCGCCCTCCATCCGGGCGCCTCCAAGCCGCCACGCGCCTGGCATGCCGACCGGTTCGCCGGGCTCGCGGCGACCCTGCAGGCGCGCGCCGGGGCGCGCTTCGTCATCCTCGCGGGGCCGGGGGAGGAGCCGCTGGCGCGCGCCGTGGCCGCGGCCGTCCCGCCGTCCGCCTGGACGATGACGCCACCCGACGGCGGGCTGCGCCTCTCGGCCGCGCTGCTGGCGCGCTGCCGTCTGTTCGTCGGCAACGACAGCGGCCCGAT